>JANLHY010000417.1 GCA_024653795.1 Candidatus Brocadiaceae bacterium
GGGTAATACCTATATCGAATGCGATAATATATTGCGATGCAACGAGTTACGAACAATTATTGCTAAACTTTGAACATAACTTGTAAACTGGGGCTAGAACTATAGTACACAACTTCAACCTTCAATCAATGACACTAAAGGAGCCGTAATGCCGCTTGAAGATAATAAACCTTTTCCAAAACGGCCAAGGCTGAAACACTTTGAATATATCGGAATATACACCTATTTTCTGACTATATTAACATCGGGCAGGCAGAACTACTTTAAAGAGTCATGTACCGTAGAACCATTGATAAACTTGCTCAGGGATACTGCCGAAAAAGAGCGTTTTTCTGTAACTGTTTATTCCTTTATGCCAGACCACCTGCATCTCCTGGTGACTGGGATTGAAGAACGATCTGATTTACAGAACTTTGTAAAACTATATAAGCAAAAAAGCGGATTCTGGTTTAAGCAGAAAACCCATCTGAAGCTCTGGCACTTGAGCTATTATGATCATATCCTGAGAAAAGTTGAGGCAATAAAGGATGTTGCCATGTATATATTGAATAACCCTGTTAGAAAAGGTATTGTTAACGACTTTAAGGAATTCCAGTTTAACGGATCTTTTACCATGAATATATATGATCTATGATATATTTACAGAAAATGATGTAACTCAAGCCTTCAGGGTTGAGAAGACTCGATTACAAATCAACTTGCATATATCAAACCTGAAGGTTTGAGTTACATTGGATAATCTGGAGCGTTTGTTTCATTCTGTAGCTTACGTCTTCAGCCCTGAAATGTTCAGGATAGAACTCATAGAGCTTTCTGCCCGAAAGACAGGTCACCTGCCAGAAAGACCTTATCTGGCCAGGGGGAGGGTATCCTTGTTCCTCTCCAGCATAATCTGTAACTCAAGGCTTTAGCCTTGAGGATCATTATAGCAATCATGGCTTCCTGCCTGACAACGTCATTCAGGCGGTTAGCCTTGAGCCGTTCCGGTATATTAGAAAAATGCAAAAGGTTGAGCCTTAAATATCATGATACAAAATGTAACAATCTTAAAAGATATAATCGAAGACTTTGACACTGAGAAGTTTATACGCTTTTTCCGTGAAAAAACCCGTGCCTTTGCTCCAATAATAGAAGAACTGATTCACTACAATGATGAAAACTTCAATAACGGCTTGAAGTTGGGGGAAATCAAACTCGGAGATACCGACCATGTATTAATTTGTGCTTTTAAAGTAACTCAGTCACTTACTGAAAGAAGCGGGAAAAGATCTCAATACGAGAAAGCCAAAAAGATATTAAAAGAAACTCAATCAGATGCAGGAATATTCATCTTTTATGATTTAAACGGAGAGTTCCGCTTCAGTTTAGTTTACGCTAATTACCTTGGAAGAAAAAGGAATTTCAGCAATTTTCGTCGGTTCACCTACTTTGTCAGTAAAGAATTTACCAATAAAACCTTCCTGCAAAGGATTGGCGAAGGAGATTTTTCATCTCTGGAGAAGATCAAGGATGCATTCAGTGTTGAAAAGGTAACTAAAGAATTTTATGAAGATGTCTCCTATTGGTATCATTGGGCTGTCCGGGAAACACAATTCCCAAAAGATGCTGAAGAGATAGAAAACGGACGGAATATTGCCGTTATCCGTCTCATTACGCGCCTGATATTTATCTGGTTTATGCGCGAGCGAGGACTTATACCGAAAGATTTATTTGACACCGATTTTCACAAGTAATAAAACCGCCATAATGCTACCCCATTACGCAGTCCACTCGATTTCCATAAATTTTCCATCAAGCCATGGAACAGAGAAATGGGTTTGCAATTTTTCTACTCCTTTGAGAATTGGAGTATGTGCTCTCTTTCTTATTTTCACCAAGAATTTGTTACCATCATAAACCACTTGCCCGGGCATATTAATAAACTTTCTGAATATTGTTGGTGCAATATTGTTTTCAAAACGTCTCAAGTCATGTGCAAAGCGATGGTATAGTGTATCCGCAATCATTGTCCATAAAATATCAAAATGTATTCGTATCATGATAGGAGAAGAAAGTGCATTAAGGTTGAAAAAGGCAACTAACTCTGCTAACTTGTTTTCAACACGCCAACGTTTAGCGTAAACCTCCAGAATATCTTCTAGTGGAAGTTCTCTGTTGTTTGTCAGAATAAATGTGGGCTTACTTCTTCCGTGGTCTTTTACCACAACTTGCCTAAACTTATTTTCACAGCCTTTCAGTTTAATCTCACTTTCATATACAGAAACGTTTTTATACTTTCGCTTTGGAATTGGCACATATACTCTTTTCCATTCTTTTTC
>JANLHY010000418.1 GCA_024653795.1 Candidatus Brocadiaceae bacterium
GGATTTTGTCTTTGTCGGTTCTGATAGTTCCATGCGCGCTAACCAGGGAATACTTAAAGAAGGGAAACCCCACCCACGGAGTTATGGAACTTTTTCGCGTATTTTGGGAAGATTTTACAGAGAAAAGAAACTCCTCTCATTAGAAAAGGCCATTCAGAAGATGACCGGACTTCCCGCACAAAAAGTCGGATTGGATAAGAGAGGCTTGATAAAAACTGGGTATTTTGCAGATATTACTATTTTTGACCCAGAGAAAATCATTGACAGGAGTACTTTCACGGAACCTCATCAATATTCAGAAGGCGTTGAATACGTAATAGTAAACGGAAAGCTCACCGTGAATAACGGCAAACACACGGGCATAACGAATGGCCGCATATTGCGAAAATCATAACAACTTTTAGTAACAGTTCAACCCCTCACTTTGAACTCAGTAGAGGAACCCACCCCTGGCCCCTCCCAAGAGGGGAATACAAAAAGTCCCCTCTTGGGAGGGGATTTAGGGGTGGGTGAACTATTACCGAAAATCATAGTAACTTTTAACTACCATGCAAACGGGCTTTCATAATAACAGAGAAAAAACTGAAGTCGAAGCGAAGTTTATCTGTCCTGATGGACTCGGTCTGAACGACTTTCTGGTTGCCATCGGTACCATGAATCTCAAATATACCAGGGAAAATCCCTGTTTTCAGACGGATAGCTACCTGGATACCTCCGATTATACACTCCTCAAGTCAGATGCTGCATTACGCATACGCCAAAGGGGCGAAAGCTATGTGGGCGCTTATAAGTCATGTGTAAAACAACTCGATACCATCTTTGAACGCAAAGAGCTTGAATGGACACTTTCGAATGAGGAAACGAAACTCTGGACTGAAGAGAAAAAACCAACGATTCCACCAATAGTCCTTGAAAAACTACATCTCCTGGGACAGGAATTGAGAAAGGTTCTTGTCGTCGAGACTCAGCGTTATACAGCAACCGTCATCGGGAATGATGGATTTAAAGCAGCGTTGTCTCTGGATGATGTAATCTTCCGTGGACACAAAGGGCAAAAAACTTACCGGGAAATAGAAGTAGAACTATTGAGCGGACAATTCGAACAGTTAAAACAATTCACCAGTAGTCTGCAAAATCAATTAAAATTACAACCTGCCATAGACTCTAAGTATAAAAAAGGGATGATATTAGTTGGGAAATACGGTACCAAAATCTCCCCACAACATGGTTCGCAATAAGTTCATAGAAAATATCAATATTTATTATAATTAATGGGGATATACCATAAATCTTTGTGTCTTGGTGGCTTTGTGTGAGGAAACAGATACTTACTGAAGACTTATAGCGCCTCCGATCACGCCTGCATCACGGCATTATTATGGAGATTGCGGTTGGTATAATAATCAAGAAACGTGTCCTCATGAAACTCGTCCTCGCAAAAGCGGGGAATGGGGATCGGTAATTTGTTTGGTCTTGGTTATTCTTCCATAAGCATGTATGAAATCAAAGATGTCTAAAGAAGATGAAATGAATACTTGTCCTCGTGGAAACGGGGAAACGATTAGAAAAAATTAAATCACTAATCAAGGTGTGATCCTTCTTTACTTGCGAGAAACAGAAACAAATAAAAAGGGAAAAATCCGCGCAATTATTTCTGTTTATCTCCTAAAATCCTCTGCGATCTCGACGTTCTGCGGTAGGCTGGACTGTTAGAAAATTTTTAAACCACCTTTACAAGAACCACCACCACAACCACCGCATTTACCTGTACAAGCACCACGGCACCCCCCCACAATTACAACTCATTAGTTTATTAGAATCGGCCAATTGTAGTTCTGTTTGTGGATACACTTTTGAAAGTTGTTGTAGAAGTTGTTCAAGCTTTTCCATTGTCGAATTTGATAATTTGAAATTTTTCATAAAAACCTCCTTTCGATTTGTATTACTATTTTAGTTACTCTGATAAAAATTTACTTTGAATTTCTTTTATCGCTTCTATTGTTTGAAACATTTCATTTGGTTTAAATTGTTTTAAGTTCTTTTCAATTTGGTGTGCTTTAAGATAAGATATCGCTATTGCCCTAATTTTTACAATCTCGCATAATTGTTTATTTCTTGTAAGAATGTCTCCACCGTTTACAAAATTCATCCCATAGCAATTGGGACAAGTGGGCTCAAGAATACAATTTGAACATTCAGGATCACTAAAATCCTTAATCAGGTTAAAATCAATCTCCCCAAATTTAATTGCTTTAGTTTCTGATGTGGTATTGGGCTGAAAAGTATGACAGGGATACTTGGTACCGTCAATTCCATAAGAAACCATGGTTGTTCCAGTTCCACACCATTTTTTTATTTTTCTCTCTTTGTGAAGAATATCAGGTAAATTCATGTCAAATATGGAACACTCTTTTATTTCAGGATTTTCCAAATAAAAATTGCATAATTTTCTTAATTCAAGCTCTAAAATATTTTTTATTTCATTTATTTCCCAATTAATACCATAAGCAAAAGTTGCGACAACTTCTGGAAATCCTAAGTTATGTAAGTGGATAATATCTTTAGATAAATTACTAATAGTACTGCGATTAACCGTCATTCTAACAGATTGCTCAGGATAGTTTTTCACAAAAAAATCTATATCAATTAAATTATAAGAAGTGCTTCTATTATTATTATGAGTCTCTGGTGTACCATCTAAACTAAGTCCAGCATAAACATATTCTTTATTTCTTAGCAACCACTCTTGAAATTCTCCATGAACAAGTGTTCCATTTGTTTCTAAATGAAACAAATAAGGTTTTTGAAATTCCTGAGCATAAGTCCATTCTACTATCTCTTTAATTAAGTTGATGTATAAAGTCGGTTCGCCACCAAATAAATCAAATTCAATCTCATCAAAACCATCAGAGTTTTTAAATTCATATTCTATGGCAACTTTGGCAACCTGTATATCCATAACCTTTTTTGTTTTTGCCTTTTCAAAACAATAAACACAGTCAAGATTACAGTCCTCCGTGATTGTCAGTATAACAATCTTTCGTTTTTTCTCAGTATCTTTCTTCTCCATAAGGGATTTTTATAAATTACTTTCTTCGCATCTTACGCATTTTCCATATTGGCGGTAACGGTTGCAGCTAAAACCAGAGTCTGTAGGATGGGTTAAGCAAAGCGAACCCATCACAAACCTACACAAGTTATAGAAATAAGCCCCATCTCCCAAACTGAAAAAGCCCTCCTCCTTTGTATGAACAAAGAAGGCTCATTTTAAAAAGACAGGGTCAAGGCACGCTTGAAAAAAATTATACACCGTACTATAGCTAGGTGTCAATAAAATAAATGCTGTAGCATAATACGGTACATGGAAGTAAATATTAGGTTAAAGTTAGGTATGAGAATCAAGAAATTGCGGAAGAAATATGGATATACTCAAGAGAAGCTTTCTGAGTTAACAAATATTGATTATAAATATATTCCGAGGATTGAAGGCAAGAATCCACCTGCCATAAAGATTGATACTATTGAAAGACTTGCCAAAGCTTTGAAGGTAAAACTTTCCGAGCTATTTGACTTTTAACATCAAACCTAAACTAAAGTCTGTGCCGGGGTCATGTGGTCCCACCTTGATTAGTGATTCATTTACTGACAATAAAAGGCAATTCCCCATTTTCATGAGGACAAGTTTGCTGCCTTGTCTGCCATGACAAGACAATGGCGCATAGAACCTGTCCTCGTGGAAACACGGGAATTTGAAGGGGCTTACTATCACATCCCCGTTTGCACGAGGACAAGTCTTATCACGAGGAAATGAGCGAAGAAACATTTTTAATGATAATAATGATCGTATTATGCGCTTCAAACAAACTAAATCGTGATTTATTAATCTATCTTTTATGGAGTACAGGTTGGTATAATAATCAAGAAACATGAAATTAATACTTGTCCTCGTAAAAACGGGGAAACGATTAGAAAAAATTAAATCACTAATCAAGGTGACCCCAACGATACTTTCTAATGTCCAGATGTGACCCCTTGCCCCCTGACGAATGGCAAAAAAGCGGGCAATTATTTTTGGCTATTTTAAAAAGTTAATTATGAATAGTATGCAAGAGAAAAAATATCGCATCGGTGTTGTTGGAACAGGGTTTATTGCTCGGGGGCTGATGCTTGCATTGAAGTATCATCCAGAACTTCAGCTGAGTCGCGTTTTAACACGTCGAAATATATCCAAAAAACTTGAGAAGTTTCCGATTGATCAGGAAGTATTAACCAATGATGTTTCTGATCTCATCAAAGAAAGCGATTTGATTGTCGAATGTAGCGGTGATGTTTTGTATGGGACTGAAGTGGTTGAGCAAGTGCTTGAATCAGGCATTCCGGTCGTAACCATGAATTCCGAACTCCAAGTAGTCTCAGGGACGATGCTTGCTCGCAAGGGTACGCTGGTTGAGGCTGAGGGAGATCAACCAGGAAGTTTAGCTTCTTTTAATTTGGAAGTGCGTGATATGGGTTTTGAACCGGTAGTGTATGGGAATATCAAACGGTTCCTCAATCTCAATCCAGTAAAAGACGAGATGGAATACTGGTCCAAGCGACAGGGTATATCGTTGGATCAAGTGACAGCTTTTACCGATGGGACTAAAGTGCAGATTGAACAAACACTCGTAGCTAATGGCTTAGGCGCAACGATCTTGTGTCGTAATCTTTCTGGTATTCCTTGCAAGGCACTTGAAGATGGTGCGTATCGTTTGGGCGAGATGGCAGATGGTTTAGGGAAAGCGGTGAGTGATTATGTTCTTTCGGCTACTGCGCCCGCTGGTGTTTTCATCGTTGCCAAGCATGTCGCCGAGCAAAAGCCCTTTCTTGAATATCTGAAAATGGGAGATGGTCCATATTATGTTATTGTCCGACCGTATCATTTGTGTCATTTGGAAATCCCGCGTACTATTTTACATGTACTTAAGGATACTAATCCGCGTTATCGTTTCAACAATGGACAGAACCCAATTGTTCAGACAATTGCTGTTGCAAAACGAGCTATTCAAAAAGGGGAAGTTGTCAAGCGAGGACTCGGAAGTTTTGATGCGCGAGGTGAAGCGGCAAAAATAATCAATCATCCAGAAGGAGTTCCGATTGGATTGATTCAGGAGGCAACCTTTGTGCGTCCTGTTGCTGAGGGTCAGATTGTTACTTTTGCTGATGTCGAATTGCCGAAAAGCCGAGCGCTTGAATTGTGGAAACAAACAGTTGAAGAAGTAATGGCG
>JANLHY010000425.1 GCA_024653795.1 Candidatus Brocadiaceae bacterium
CAGATCGGTAATACTCTTGGTCGTCGTGGTAATGGAACCAGCCCCTACCGTTACCCGAAAATTAATTTTCATATTTTTCTCTTCATCTTTTACGACGCACTTCTCAGCTTCGTTTGTCAGCAGGCCCGAGACTCTATTGAGTTCTTCTTTATCAATTTCTGGTAATACGATTAAAAACTCGCTATCCCCACACCTCGAAATTATATCTGATGACTTAATGTGTTTTTGTATGCACCTTGCAACCTCTATAAGGACACGATTCCCCATAAAATATCCATATCGATTGTTAATCGATTCGAGGTGATCTATATTCATCAGAATACATGATAATGGCTTGTTTTGTGTCCGTGCCCGGTTAAACTCATTTTGCAAGATTACGAGAGAATATCGCCTGTTATAGACGTTGGTTAAACTATCGCGTATGGCATGCTGATTGACCATATCGTTTAATTGGTGTATTCTTGCGTTTAAGCTCTGCAAATTCTTATCGTGTAATTTCCTTTCGTCGATATTCATTAAAATACCATTGTAATGGGTGACATTACCCCATTCGTTCTTGACGCAATTCAGGGAATCGGAGATCCACACATAAGACCCATCTTTTTTCAAGAGTCGGTATTCTATCGTTGCTTCACTTCCATTCTGTAATTTTTGGATTTGCGCCGACACCATTGCTCTGTCTTCCGGATGTACCAGTTGGAGTAGGATGTTTTGCGTCTTGTAAATTTCCTCTGGTTTGTGTCCCACAACTTTTTCTATCCCCTCACTAATATATTTTACAGAACCATCAAACGTGGAAATGTACACAATCTCCGGAATAATACCCATGACGCTGTGGAATAATTTTTCAGATACGGTATTCGTTTTGTTCTCTGTCGATTTGTTGTGCCCCTCGCCATAAATGAAAAACTGTAAGGTACAGCAAAAAGCCAGAACTACTAAACCGAAGATAATTCCTTCCAGTTTAAAAATACTTACTATCGCACAATTCACGGCAATAATGGCGCCGAGAGTGCAGTAGTTATATTTGCTGATATATTTTTTTAACATGGTTCTTTTTTCCCGTTAGTTTTGTGAAGTTCCTCTAAAAGTATTTTTAGTTCTTCTCCATCGATAACTTCCTTTTCCATCAGTGTTTTTGCCATACCCTGTAATATTTCTTTTTTTTCGGTTAATAACGTTTTTACACGATGAAACGATTCGTCCACGATCTTCTTAATTTCAAGATCAATTTCCCGTGCAGTTTCTTCGCTGTACTCCTTGCTGGCCGCAAATCCTCCGCTTAAAAAGAGTGGTCTGTTACCTTGTTCGAACGTTACCAGCCCCATCTTTTCACTCATGCCGTACTCTTTGACCATCATCTTGGCAATTTCGGTAGCCTTTTCCAGATCATTCTGTGCGCCTGTTGATATTTCGTTGAAGATAATTTCCTCTGCGATTCTTCCCCCCAGTAAGATGGCGATACGATCCAGGAGTTCTGACCTTGTCATCAGGTATCGGTCTTCTGTAGGTTTTTGTAATGTATACCCAAGCGCTCCGATGCCACGGGGAATCATCGATATTTTTCGTACCGGGTCTGCATGCGGTAAAGAGCACGCCACCAGCGCATGACCTGACTCGTGATGAGCGACAATCTCCTTTTCCTTTTTATTCATCAATCGTTTCTTCTTTTCGAGACCAGTCATAATGCGGTCGATTGCCTCTTCGAATTCCGGCATACTTACGGCCTTTTTATTTCTCCTTGCTGCGAGCAAGGCTGCTTCGTTGACGAGATTGGCAAGGTCAGCGCCGACGAATCCCGGAGTCATGGCTGCAACGGAGTGTAAGTTGAGGTCCTTCTCCAGTTTCACCCCTTTTGCATGCACCTTAAGAATTGCTTCTCGACCGTGGAGGTCGGGCCGGTCAACAACTACCTGGCGATCAAACCTGCCGGGTCTCAAAAGGGCAGAGTCTAACATCTCGGGGCGGTTGGTGGCACCCATGATAATTACGCCCTTATTGGAATCAAATCCGTCCATTTCGACCAGCAATTGGTTCAGCGTCTGTTCCCGTTCATCGTGTCCGCCCATAGGATTTATGCCTCGCGCCTTGCCCAGGGCGTCAAGTTCATCGATAAAGATAATGCAGGGAGCTTTCTGATCCGCCTGGTTGAACAAATCCCTCACCCGTGCGGCACCCACGCCGACGAACATTTCGACAAATTCTGAACCGCTTATATTAAAGAATGGCACTCCAGCCTCGCCTGCAACGGCCTTTGCCAGGAGTGTTTTTCCTGTTCCCGGTGCGCCAACCAGGAGAACACCTTTCGGTATTTTTCCACCCAGGGCGCGGAATTTTTCAGGGGTTTTCAGAAACTCGACAATTTCCTGGAGTTCTTCTTTTGCTTCATCGATTCCCGCCACATCGTCGAAGGTTACATTTAGATCTTCCTGGGCATAAAGACGCCCTTTGCTTTTGCCAAAGGTCATAATACTACTTGCCGGGCCGAATCGTTTAAAAACAAAACGCCAGATTACGAATAAAATGAGTAAAGGCACCACCCATGAGAAAAAAAACGTTTTAAACCACGGGCTTTCATATTGTCCTGCATACCTTACGCCCATGGATTCAAGGTCTTTTACCATGCCAGGGTCGTCCACACGGGCCGTGGTAAAAACGGCATTTTTTGTCGTACCGCGTTCTGTCTCTCGCAGTTTGCCGCGAATCATGGTATTCGTAATATAACATTCCAGCACATTCCCATCTTTGACCAACTTTTTAAAATCGCTGTACGTAATGTTCCTTACTCCGGGATTCATCAAATACATTTGCAAGAGAATGAAGAATCCAAAGGCGATAATAATATGCCAGATTGAAAATTTCTTAGGCATTTTGAACTGTATCTTTTTGAAATCTTTGAACATGTACGCTCCTTAAATTGAAATTACACCATGTGAATATTCAGGGAACAGATCGAATTGTTATAAATTATTCTATCACAAAGCGCGGCATCGCACAAAAGAACTTTGAGAAATTTAAAAAAGAAACAAATTGATTGAGTTTCGTCTTGCATTCAAACTATATGCTTTAAAATACCAATCTCTTAACCTGTTTTAAAGGGTGAAATTGTTTTACCTGTGTGTGAAATGTCTGTAATGAGCTTTTCAATACTTCCACCCGGTAAGGCATAGGCGACAAATATTTCATCCGCCAGTTCTGCCATGAAACGGTTCCTCCGGTTGGCTGTTTCACTGGTAACTCGTTTAATTTTTTCGTCAAATGGTGTAACGATCAACAGTCTATTTTTATCCATGGCATCTTTTAATTCGGGTTCTAGTCTCTTTTTAAGACCTCTCGCCAGTGCAACTATAATGGGCTGGTCTCCTTTTAGCAGGTAGTGCAAAACGTCTTTCTCTATTTTGGAATGGAAGCCGCTGATGATGCACCTTCCAGCCTCACGTTGTGCAATGGCCCAATCATAACATTTGAGCACCACACCGGCTGGCACTTGCCGACTGCACAGAAAAGCCGTTTTGGGCAGTTTTAATATTTTGTTGTTCCCTACTGTTGCAAATATTTTCAATTTTTAATCAGGATAGGCAATTCTTTTTGCTGATTTGGCAAGCTCTCGCGATATCTTTTTAGTAATTTCGCCCTTTATCAAGGCGTGAGCATTGTTGGCGGGTTTTGGGTCATGCACACATTCTAGCCCCAATTCTCTGGGTTGCTGTGCTTTTAGATAATACAACCTAAACCTATGGATATCTTGAATACTATCCTGGCAGGTGGTTAATCTTTCAACGTTTACAGAAAGGCCATACTCTCCTTTTTTTAATTGAAATGCGCATGATGTAAGCGTGCCATCATCCCTTACATAATTAGGATCGATAAAGGGAACTCTTCTCAGCAGATTATCATTATCCAGTATGACTTCCATTAAAACAGTTCAAGTATTCGAGGCAATAAATGATCAAGCATACCCTCTGAAATACAGGTCTCACCCTCATAAATCAAAACCTCATTTGAATTATTGGCATTGAAATATACTTCAGCCTCGTAATTTCCTTTTCTAAGTTCTACCACAATTTCCCCATTAGGGCCGGGTGCAGTAAAGTAAACCGAAATTCCATGCGCATCAATGACTCTTATAAATGATAATGCATTAACAATGGCACTTTCTGAAGGTTTTTCAGCTCCATAACTATCCCAATTATCTGCATAATTTCTAAAACCTAAAATTTTTGAGGCAGCCTTCATGGCTGCATTACTTAATGGAGGCGTATGTGAATAAATATCTATAACAATGCTAGTATTCCATTCCTGTTGTTCGGTTTCGAATGCTTCTGAAAGATAAATAGAAGAACTTGCACAATGTTTTCTATATAGAGGCGCTTCTTTTAAAGCTATCATAAAACTTTCCCCTTGTCATTTCTTTAAATAATGGTGAAATAATCTCGTGGGCATGTGTGCACCATTCCGTCATTTCATTTCTAGTAAACCTGCCTTTTTTGACCATTGCTGTTTGCCAAACAAGTGTGGGATCATGGGTTTTTTTATCACTGCCTGTTGTTACGTTAATGTGCAAAGCAGACCCATCTTTTAACCCGAATGTTTGATTCAGGTTCAGACTTTCCATCGGACTGAGTATGTCAAAATGGTTATGCAGTTCTATTTTCAGTGAATCATGTATAAAAGGTAATAAATTATCTTTAACGGTTACTTGATAATCCTTTAATTTTACAGCATCAATGTAGCGGAGGCTGCAAAAATTCAGGTTGATTTTTTGATTATACGCCTCAAATAGCTTGTTTGTGGACGCCTCAATCATTGGGAAGAAGGTATCCTTCCAACAATACTTTTTGTCGGTATCATTTACCGTAAAAATGCCGGGACCCAATTGCAGTACAGGCCAAATATTTTCACCTTTCCAAAATTGGTAGACGGTGGAATAGTTTAGTAAATCTGCCGGAATACCAGGTATTTTGCATACCACGTGAGGGAAATCGTTTTTCAACAAGGTTACCAATTGTCCTAAAGCAATAGCAAAACCCTCATCAAATTCCCGATTGCTGGCCGAATTTATATCTAAATCCCAGCGAATTTCAAATATCACTTCTTGTAAGGGTGCGTTAGGGAGTTTTTTAATATGTTCGTTACTAGATATCATGTTTTATCAAAAATACTACTTAGCTGTTAATATTGGGATAAAGCTATTCCTAATAGATTTATTAATTTTATACATTGTTTAATCTGAAATCAAGGATTGAGTATTTAAGGGAAATTAAAAATATATAAAAGCAAGAGTCAGTTATTATGATACATTTTGATGGAATATTATAATGAAATAAAACTTATTCTTCATCTTCTTCGCCTTCGAGTTCTTTGCCCATACGGTATTTAATGTCGTAGTTGATGCCTGTCCTGAGCGAAGCCGAAGGGATGAAATCTAATTCCTCATCGGTGAAACCGTAATGCTGGGCTAATACCTTGTCTCCTTTTTACAATCGCCAACCTAATCGCCAACTCATGCAAGGAGGTATCTAACATTACGCCCTCTGCCCTCTGATTTTACCACACCAGCCAATAATAGCTTTTTGATTTCTTTCAACGCTGCCTCGTCGGAAAGCTTGAACATCTCCCTGCCTGCTTTATTTGTGATGCTTCCATAGTTATCATTCTTGTTATAGTAGGACTTGTCCCTTAAGCATGTCTCTTTGTATGACCGTTGCTTGTCGCAGTAAAATGTCACAGTATGTCACAGTAGCTTGTCACAGCAAGACATAGTGTTTTGTTGGATCTGTTTGACTCTTTGCTACAGTTTTAATGATACCTTTTTCCATTAAATTATCCAAATCTCTCTGGGCTGTGCGGCGTATTCAAGGCAGGCACGAATATCATCTTTTGTTATATGCGGATAATCCTGTAGTATTTCATCCTCAGTAACGCCAGATGCCAAAAGCTCAAGAATAAATTCAACTGATATCCTTGTTCCCTTTATAATCGGTTTTCCCCCAAGTATCTCTTTATTTGCTGTTATTCTTCCCATTATCTAACCTCCACTTTTAAGATTTTATCATTAATTAATATGTTACTTTTCGCCCTTATCTCAGCAATAATGAGTTTGATGTTCTTTTCTGCCTCCTGTCGCAAGAGTTTCAAGCCATCCAACGTTGCCGAGTCACACCGATTTTTTTGTAAAAGAATCGCTGACCCTATTTAGACCATTGAGTTTGACCGCATCAAGGAAACCGCGAACGCGCTCGATTTCGACAAGGGCCTTGTTGATTTTCGGTGTTATGGTGAATTTCGGGTTAAATGGCATTATTGGTCTCACAAAACTATTTACGAATCTCTTTCAGCCTTTTCCAATTTATGAGAACCGTCCCCTTTTATGTATGCGGTATTTTATGTCGTAGTTGATGATGAAGTACAGTTCCCTGATCAAACCGCCTATTTTCCATTAACAATATAATTGCTGAGAACTACATCTATTTCCGACCTGAACCCAGAAAGTTCATCATTCCGCATCTGCTGAAAAAACCTGTTGTAATCTTTAGGTGTTAAGAAATTGAATTGATAACGAATAAGGATATTCTCTTTTTCCAGCCATTCATTGAGCCGCTTAAAATGCGCAAGCGCATATTCGTTTTTCTTAATATTTTCAGGAGAAGGGTCTGATATTTCTTCATCTCCTTTGATTTCAACGACGAATAACACGTTGCCTTGCTTGATGAAAAAATCCGGGCTAAACTCTCCTCGCTTGGGAGTATTTCCTTTCTTCCAAGCATATTCTATCGGATAAAACCTTTGAGGCGTATTCTTAATCCAAGCGTCTATTACTTGCGCATTCTCTCTTTCGCAGATCAGTCGTACAAACTTGCGTTCTGGCTTGGCATCTGCAATTACCAGATTTAGAGGTGTCTTAAAATCATGTGAATTTATGACAGGCTCTCGTCCACCCCTAAAGTCACCGTCCGGATCTAATATTTCTTTGAAAAATTCGATTTGTTCATCATGGATAGAAGCTTCGCAATCAGGGCCAAAGAAAATGGTCTTATCCGCTCTTCTCAGTTCTGCCGCGCTGCAACTTTCAGCGTGCCGTTCTCTTGTATTTAAAGGGATAAGAGCTTTTGGATTAAGTTTATAAACCACTTTCTTCGATTTCTTTCGCTTTAATGTGCCGAGCGCCTGTAGGAATTTTTGCCGATTAGCTTCAGTGATTCGTCCTGTTTTGCTCTTTGCCTCCTTTAGAGATTTTTCAACAATTTGTTCCAAGAACTCTACCGGAAACTTATTTGTATAGTTAGTTCTGTCTTTTGGGTCATCGGCACCCTTTGATTCTTCATCGATGGATTGCAACCTTCGGAACATCAATTCTGCAACTTCTTCAATGCTGTAAGTTTTATGCTCAATTTTGGTTTTAAACTTTGTATGCTCTCCTGTAACAGCCCGTTCAAAATTAATGGTAACATCCTCTGCTTCTATCTGTGTGGGCAAGTCCACAAATCCGCTTTCAAGCAAACGGTACTCCCCCTTTTTCGTGAATTCACTTGTATCTTCATTGCGTATATAGTCAAGATTATGAAGATCAAAATGATAAGGTGAAATTGGGACAATAGCAGAAGATAAACGGCGTTCTATCTCCAATATTTCATTAACCAAATGCCTTATCCGTCCTGACCATGCATCATGATTAAAGACCGTTACTATCGGCTGTTCGCCTTTCCAGCCTTCAGGTACACGCAGCCCGCGACCAAGCACCTGCGCTATAAGGAGTTTGCTGTTAAAAGCTCTTTCTTCATGGGGAACAATCAAAAAAACATTCTTTACATCCCATCCCTCGCTGAGCATGGATACTGAGACAATCCATTCAACCTTACTTGCAGGGTTATCAACAATCCTGAGTTTAGCAACATTTGGCTGGTGTTCTTTAGCAGAAGTTACGGCTAATATCTTGTCTTCTGCATTCTCAGGTGAAATATTTTCCCACTCTTGTAAAAATCCTTGAAGCTCCTCCGCAACACGCTTACAGTCTGAGATTCCCTTTGTCACTATAATAGAAAGCGGTTTAATGCCATGCTTCTTTAATTTCTTTTTCCACTCCTTGTGCCGGTTATAAATAAGCTGCCATTTTTCTTCAGCATCATCAGTCTCTGGCATCTCAAAGACATATTCAACTTTCTTGACGAATCGATCCTCGATAGCCTGTCGCAATGAATATCTGTTAACTACGTCAGCGAAATAATCATCTCCAACGTAGCATGTGCCGGATACACCAACCATGATTCTAAAACCATATTCAGGATTGAGCAAAAATTCTTTCCACTTCTTTGCTTTTGAACCCGTTTCATTTGCTATATGATGGGCTTCGTCGCTGAATACAGCAACTCGTTCCCCACGCCCTTTTAGACTGTCACGAATTGATGACTTCACATGCTCAAGAATGGCATGATAATTTTCGACACATATCGAACCGTCAACAATAGTTTCAGAAGCGTTGATTATTTTGGGTGTTTGAATTCTTGCATCTTTAGGCAAAACATCCCGCAGATTGGCATCACTGGCAAGTTCGCGGAATTTTTCCAGCAACCCTGCCTCAATTGTATTTGACGGGCAAAGAACAAGGACTCTGTCAACCGTGCCTTCTGCAAGTAATATGGCAGCAAGTCCATAAAGCACATAACTCTTGCCTGTTCCGGTAGCAAGATCTATCGAGCAGGATAATTGATCTGGCAATTGAAGATGCCGTTCCATACCTGCCCATGAGCCATAACGCTGTTGAATCTCATCATTGCTTTCAAAGTTCTCTCTTGCCAGTTCGCGAAGGTTGGCGTATTTGCCGCCGAGAAAATATCGCAATGTTGTCCGGATAGCTTCTTTTTGATATTCGCGCATTCCGCAGAGTTCATCAAGGAATGCCTCATATCTCGATTCATCCCATATTGCGGGATCAATATTAATCGTAACCTTAAGGATAAGGTCTTCATTCTTAAAAGTTTTTCGGTCGCCGCGGGTTGTCATGCCTATCGGCTCCTTTTCTTTTTCTTTGTGGGGGGGACTCCAAACTGTTCCGGCTCAATGACGACACGTGCTTCATTGCCGTAAATGTCAATGAAGACAGCCATCACCTTTTTACATATTAAATCAGTTGGGAAATTCAGCGCCCAGCTTGCCTTTTCAAGCGCATCCGCATAAAAGACAGCGTCAAGATCAAAGACCTGTGAATTATCATCAAAGTCATAATCCAGCATAACCATCGAAAGCGTCTCCAGATTTCCTTTTCTGCGCATCGGCTCTCTAACAACCGCCTCACTCTTGAAGGTCTTGATTTTGATATATGTCGTATCCTGAGCATCCCCTTTTCCCTTTTTTACACCGCATTCAAACTTCAATTCCGGCGTCCTGATGAAATCAAACCCAACGGCCTCAACTGTGTCGTTAACAGCCATCTCATCAGAAGGCTGCTTCAGGGCAGTGAACTCCCGATGATGAAGCTCGTTTATGATCGAATACGGTATCCTGAGAGCGTAATACCGGACACCGTCTAATGTGATATAGTCCTGCTGAAAATCAAAAGTCAATGCAGGCGCTATAATAAAAAGCCTGTTACCAATACGTGTGCCAAGGGCTTCATGCAGGCCCTCCATAGTATCTTCATCAATTCTGACGCCCTTTTCCTTCATGTGGTTGAACACAAGAACACTTGACCCTTTAAGATACCCGTCTAGCTTAATGCCTCCAACGGTATGCTGTTCATCACGGCATTGAAAAAGCTGTAAGGCAAAAAATCTCCATGAGTCCCAAGAGAGTTCTTTTAGTTTTGAGAAGTCATAAAGGCCAGCATTATAGAGGGTGAAAGGCTTGCATTGCTTGCTGTATTTCTTTTGAGGATTTTCTAAATCCTTGCTTTCGGCAATGTTCAAGAGACGCTTCTGCATGGTATAAATGGCTAATTTCCCGCAATCTACACCAATCCACCGCCTATTGAGTTTTTCTGCAACAGCAAGGGTTGTTCCTGATCCGGAAAAACAGTCTATGACAAGATCGCCGGGATTGGAGAAATTATTAACAATTCTGTTAAGAAGTTGTTCATTCTTTTGGGTTGGATATTCCTTTTTTGATTGGTAGGCCGATACATCCGTCCAGAGGGTGTCTAGAACTTCATCTCATCAGGCGATATCCAATGTTCAATCTTACCTGTTGGAGATTTTCTAATAAACTCCATTACCTCATCATTCTCTTGCCAGTACTCAAGAAGTGATTTCCCTTTTGATTCTCTTAGGTATTGTTTGTAATTATTAACCGCTTTTTCAGCACGTTCTTCACTCCATTTCCACTGACCGCTCGTTGGTGTAACACCTAACAAAGAATACCTCATGGTAGGTCTATCCGCATTACTCCAAAAATCTTTCCAATATCCTTCTTCATTAAATTCTTTCCTTGCTGTTAAGAGTAATCGGAAGCGAGTGGAAGTTTGTTTTGTATACCAATACAATACATCATGACCTTGAGGCAAGTTTTCGATTGTATCGAATTGTCTTTGAAGATTTTTTGTCACTCTTTTTACAATGATTTCATTTCTAAAGTTTTGCTCACCAAAAATTTCGTCAAGAAGTGTTTTAACATAATGAGATTTCTTATAATCCAAATGCACATAAATACTCCCATCATCACTTAACATTTCTCTTAAAAATACAAGTCTCTTTCTCAAAAACTCCAAAAACCTTGCCCCCGCAATCTTATCCTGATAAGCCTTCTGATCCTGACTTCCCCGAAATTCCTGTTTTGTAGCAAATGGTGGATCTATGTAGACCAGCCTTACTCCTGGTGTCCCGTCAGCATTGCATAACTTTCCGGCCTTCTTCATATCCAAAAGCGATTTCATTATCTGAAGGTTGTCACCGAAAATGAGCATGTTATGCCATTCGCCATTTACTTTACTTCCATTAGTTCCAAAAGTTCTTACAGGTTGCAGAGGAACAGCCAGCGTATTGGCAATAATGTCTTCTTCACGTTCTTTTCCATGATAGACAAGTTCATATTCCCGTTTCTCAGGAGGGAATAGAATCCTTGCCCACTCAGGAGATAATTCTTCTCCTTTTTCAAGTAACCTAATGATTTCCTGTCGTTGCTCTAAGGTTATCATGGCGACGCCTTTATTCTTTTTAAATTTCTCTTTGCTGGATACGGTGAAAATGATTCCAGTTCCAGTTCATCAAGCAGTCCGCTATCGGCAAAGCTGTATGTCGTTTCTTCTCCGACAATGATGTGATCTAATATCTTCATGCCAAGTGGCCTCGTGGCAGAAATCAAATCCCGTGTCAGAATAATATCTGATTCACTCGGTTCGGTCAAACCCGATGGATGATTGTGTGCGGCTATCAGGCTGCTCGTATTTGTCCGCAATGCATGATTAATGATACTTCTCAGAGGAGGCTTGACGCCATCAACTTCACCTTGAGCTATAAGCACATCGTCAAGCAGACGATTCCGGCGGTTCAAATAAAGCACACGGAAGTGTTCATCAGGCAGACCTCTTAAACGTTCTTTTAAATATTCACCGGCTTGTGAAGTGCCTTTAATCAACAGCTGTTTACGTTTATCAGGCAAAGAAACACGCCTTGCAATCTCCATTGCAGCCGACAATTGAGCCACCTTTGCCCCCTTCAAACCTTTAATATCAAGCATTGCTGACAACGGAGCCTCGGCCATTGCACGCAATGATCCAAATTTTTTCAATAACTGACGCCCTAACTCAACAGCATTAGTCCCCTGAAACCCCACTCGAACCAAAATCCCTATTAATTCTGCATCCGTCAAAGCATGCGGCCCCCGGCTAAGCAACCGCTCCCGCGGCCTTTCTTCTTCGGGCCATGATACAATGCCCTTTGATTCTCTCGTAATTTTTGATTTCATTTTTGGTTGCTCATAGAAATTCAGGGTTTATATTGGCATTTGTTATTTTATACCTGACTGCATAACACTGCATAAAATTCTACTAAAAAGCTTCCCTATTCCAGTCAATTTGCGTCAGCCTTTCAACCCCGTTAGAAAAGAATTTTCTGACGGGGTCAATGACCTTTAAATCTGTATCCATTGCTTCGTTGGTTCTTGGCATATCAACAAACAGTAACTATTATCCCATCCTTTTAAATAAGAGTTTTGTTCTTTGTAAGGGCGAACGGCCGTTCGCCCCTACATTAATGCCTTTCATTTCCTCACCACTTCCCAATAACCGCCTTTGTCGGGTCCAATGCGCTTAAGAACTTTTTTTGCTTTTAATTTTGCAAGATTATTTTCTACGGCGGTAGTGCTTATTTCAAGCGCCTTTGAAAGTTCTGGTATTGTTACG
>JANLHY010000434.1 GCA_024653795.1 Candidatus Brocadiaceae bacterium
TTGGACCTTAGCCTCTACACAATTTTACAAATCTTCAGTGTTACTCTATTTGAGAAAGTCCCTATTTTACAAGTACTTACGGATTCTGATTACAAAAAAGAACCTTCCATTCTTCATAAACAATTGCCTTTGTTCAACTTATAACCGGACACTAGTGCTTACAAATAACGAATTGCTCTTATTTTCCCGCACTCCTTTTCTCCCTGCGCAACCTGTATGTTTCCTAAATATCCGGAAGCCGTTCATGTGTTGGTCAGATATTTACAAAAAGTGCTCTTGCCGCTATCAATCCTGCCGATAACGATACACATAACAACACGTGTTTTTATGTCTTGTTTTATTCGGTCAGCAACTTGCTCCCGTTCCCCAGGAATGTCGATGGTGTTCATTATTCGTTATCAAATTTTATGTCCTTAACCTCCAGTTCCAGGTTCTCGCCGTCCATCCAATTATTTATTTTTACCGCAAAGGCAAGAGAACACGTTTTTCCATTTTGTTTCAGCCTATCAATTCGCTCTCCCATACCGAAAGCGACGGCTCGAATAGCAACATCCCCCTGTTTGGCATAAAAACTCAAATGCTGTCCCTTCGAACCAATACGTCTCGGCTGACCAACAATCTTCAAATTCGTGGCAGCAAACAGAGGAGTGGGATTTCCTTCCCCGTGAGGGGCTATACGTGCAAGCTCTGCTACTAATGCCTTGGATAACATTGAAAGAGTGACTTCCGCATCGATATTCAAAATGGGCACGAGGTCTGTCTTGTTAAGCTTTTGAGACGTTGTACTATTGAGCATCAGGCGGAATTCGTTAATGTTATCTGGGTGTATCTTTAACCCCGCAGCCTGTGCATGACCTCCCACAGAAAGCAACTTGCTTTTACAATATTCCAGGGCTTCCAGTATGTGAAATGAAGGAATAGAACGTGCAGAGCCGTGGCCTATATCCGCTGCTATAGCAATCATCACGGTAGGACGATTAAATTCTTCTACAATTTTAGAGGCAATAATACCGATAATTCCGGGATGCCACGCCTGGTCTGCTAATACGATGGCGGTAGTTTCATCGAGGTTAATTTCACTCATAACTTTTTTTCTGGCTGAGGCCATGATACCAACCTGAATATCCTGTCTCCTTTTATTCTCTTGATCCAGAAAGCTCGCTATTTCCACGGCTCTCTCGCTGCAAGTGGTGGTCAACATCTCGACTACGATGCCTGCTTTGCCCACGCGGCCAGGTGCGTTTAGCCGGGGTCCTAGACGATATCCCACATGAAAGGCATCGAGATTTGTATTGGAAAGATCTGCTATATCAAGAAGCGCCCGCAATCCTGGAATTTCCGTGTATTGCAGTGCACTGAGTCCATATTTTGTGAGGATACGATTTTCACCCAGGAGTGGCACCACATCGGCAATCGTACCCAGCGCAACCAGCCCAACAGCATTTAACAAGAAATCCTTGAACTCCGAGGATACCTTCTTATGAGGAGAGAAGTGCTGTCCAATGGCCCATGCCAGCTTGAAGGCAATACCAACACCTGAAAAATCTTTAAAGGCGCATTGGGATGTTTTCAATTTTGGATTGACTACCGCAAAGGCATTCGGTATTTCCTGGCCGGGTTGATGATGGTCGGTAATAATTAGATCAATGCCAAAGGCGCGTGCGGCATCCGCTTCCCGACAGGCGTTGATACCGCAATCCACCGTCAAAATAACGTCTGCTCCGCCTTCCTTCAGTTTCTTAATGGCATCTGTATTGAGACCGTATCCCTCCTCCAGCCTTTCCGGTATATAGTAACTGACCTGTGCCCCTACCAATTTCAAACACCGGTACATGAGCGCTGTCGCTGACAGGCCGTCAACGTCATAGTCGCCGTAGATGACGATTTTTTCTCCCCTGCGTATGGCCTCGTTAATCCGAACAGATGCCTTTTCAATATCAGGCAGAAGGCCAGGATCTCCCAATGCAGCAATCTGGGGTTGGAGAAAACTTCTGGCAGAAACGATATCAGTTATACCACGGTTGATAAGGACTTGTGCTAACAGGTGTGATATTTTGAGTTTACTGGCAATTTCTGTCTGCAGTGACTTATTGGGAGGGGAAAATATCCACCTTTTACTCATAGTGTGTTTGTATACGTGAAAAATCAAATGTTATAAGGTATCAGAACTCAAATTTTGTAAACATTCGGTAAAGACGTTATGCACTGCCCATTCCCCACTTCAGGGAGGACAAGCTTGTCATTCCCGAATGTTTACCAAATTTTCATAGCAAGCCATAGAGACAACGCTACTATTCTTAAGTTTTATGGTGTGTCTTTGTGAATTTTTATATCGTTGAAGGCAACATCATTCTACTGAGATTTTAAAGGCTTTCAAGGAATATTTTTTATTTTTATATTACAACAGATTTATCCTTTAACAAAGGCCAATGCAATGCCTCGCGCAGTTGGACATAGCTTTCCGCACAGCGTCGGGCAAGGTTTCTGACCCTGCCGATATAACCCGTACGCTGTGTGACTCCAATTGCTCCCCGCGCATCCAGCATATTAAAGGTATGGGAACACTTCAAGACATAATCATAGGCAGGGAGCACGAGGTCTTCTTTTAAGAGTCGTTGACATTCTTTTTCGTACGTATCGAAGAGCTGGAAGAGCATGGCCGTATCTGCCACCGTGAAATTATACGTGGAGAATTGAACCTCGTCCTGCTTGTGGATATCACCATAGGTGTAACCTTTGGTCCATTCGAGGTCAAAAACGGATTCTTTTGCCTGAATGAACATAGCAATGCGTTCGAGTCCGTAGGTAAGTTCGAGGGTGACAGGTTCGAGTTCCAAACCACCTGCCTGCTGGAAATAAGTAAACTGAGTAACCTCCATCCCGTCCAGCCATACCTCCCAGCCAAGACCTGTAGCGCCAAGGGTTGGGGATTCCCAATCATCTTCAACAAATCGCACGTCATGTTTAACGAGATCGATACCCAGGAATCTCAAACTGTTCAGATAGATATCCTGAGAGTCATCTGGAGCAGGTTTGATTACCACCTGGAACTGGTAGTAATGCTGTAACCTGTTAGGATTTTCGCCGTATCTGCCGTCGGTTGGCCGTCGAGAGGGTTCTACATAAGCACATTTCCAGGGTTCTGGGCCCAGCGCCCTGAGAAATGTCGCAGGGTTAAAAGTTCCAGCCCCCTTTTCGAGGTCGTATGGCTGCCATATCACACAACCATAATCTGCCCAATAGTTTTGTAGTTTTAAGATAATTTCTTGAAAGGTCATTGTAGTCATAATGTAATGTTCAGAGATTTTTATTAAAAGGTTATACCTGTATTTCTTCAAAACCGCGTAAGCGGAAATCGATTTCACCTAATCCCTGCTCATGGGATTCCCTGATGTATCCCACGTCTTTGGGTTGAATACCAAACAGGGTGGTGCCATAGGAGTCGGTAGCAACCGGGTCTGTGCTTATGATGATACGCCTTGCACGTTCCGGAGAATTATCAACATCATCCAGCCGCCCGCCTGTAGGCCCGTGATTTTTCAGTATCCGAAAGGCATCGAGCACGGTAAGGTCTATTTTGACGAATTTGTTAAGGTCGGCAATCTTGGGGTGTATGTCGGTATGAAGACTGCCCCTGTCGCCTCCGATCATGCCAAAGACGTTTTTAAGTCCCATAGAAAGCCTCGATGTGCCGTGCTGTTTTGCAATAGGCACGTTGATAAGCACGTCCACTTCATCGGCATACACCATTTCTTTGTAAAAATCCCAGGACTTTAAAACCTTGCTGCCAGGGATTGAAAACTCCTGGAAACAGCGGTTATCAATATATGTCACATCTGCACCTGCTTTACGTGCCGCTGCGGCAATACCACTATTCTCATACGATGTCTCCGGGTTTGCAGAACAGGTATGATCCATAATCTTTACCACGCTTGCCCCGGCCTCCCGGCACAACTCCACAAGCGCTGCCACCACATAAGGATTGGTATTTGCGGCGAATTCTGGTTTTTGATTCCATGCAATATTGGGTTTAATAATGACCCTGTTGCCTTTGGAAATAAGTTTATCCATACCGCCCAGGGCGTTCATGGCGCGGCGTACCATCTCTTTTATGATTGCGGGTTCATCGAGAGTATCAGAAACATTCCCGTGAGCGACAACTAGTCCGGGTCTTAAGGCATGTTCCTTATGTTTTTTTAAGGCAGGCATTCTCTTGATGGTGCTTAAATAGGATAAACCGTAGATACTTGCACCCACGGCAATACCCGTCTTGAGAAATGCTCTGCGTGAGATTTTGTTGTTCATAAGCGAATGGTATTATTCAATTTTTGTTATCGTATATATTATATAATTATAGCGAAATGAAATCTACCTTAGTTTTTAACGTTTTCAGTTTTCTTTCAATATTTTCATAATCCCCCAAATACGCCGTCATTAAATTCTTCCACAACTTCCCGTGATTGGGAGCACGGAAATGCAGGAGTTCGTGGAGTATAACATAATCGCCAATCTCCCTGTCCAACTCCAGGAGTTCAGAGTTAAAGTTCAAGTTGCCATTGGTCGAGCAGGAAGCCCACTTATTCCGCATAGGTCTTAATGCCAGGGAGTTCACTGGAATATCAACCTTATCTGCGAAGTGATAAACCCTGTTTTTAAACTCTGCTTTGTCTTTCCATTTACCCATAGCCATTATATGTTGTATGCCTTTTCTAAAAGGTTGAATAAATAGTCTATAAAGCCTGAAACCTTGTCCTCATCGTTCTCCACCTCACTTAAGACGCCGTATAGAGCAATCCGTAATTCCCGTTTTTCCTGCTCGCTTATCTGCCAATGAGGAAACTCATTAAAAGTATCCCAGATTTTGCGCGTAGCAATATCTGGATTTTTAATTTTTTTATCTACCAAAACTGTACAGATAAACGAAGCCAGTCCGTCAAAACCTTTCGCTTTTTGTTCTTGCTTCCGCTTGATTTCGCTTTCAATTAAATCCGTCAATTCATCTAAAACCCGTTTTGTTTCCTCCTGCCTGTCCTCATACCGATCCTGTATCTCCTGCGCCCTTACCGCAAGCGGTATTAAAGATAAATCGCCAGAGTTTTCTTCAACATACTTTTCAATACTCTTGATGAGGTTTATTACTTTCACATTGTTATTCTTACCCTTTTCCTTGATTTTCTTTAATGTCTCCTCATCAATTTCAAAAACGTCAAACCCACCCCGCACCTCATGAATGTCTATATGTTCCTTAACCAGCTCATTTGTCTTTCTCAAGAACTCTTTATCCACATCTATCCTTTTGGCGAAGGCGTTTCTGACAATGGCGTAAATCTGAGAAAGGAAGTTATAATCGTTCATGTACGGTCTTAAGAATGCATCGGGCGAGATAATTTCGTAGAGAGACTCCAATTCCTTATAGAGTTTAAAAAACTCTTTTCTTTTGGGCTTATCTTTAAAATAGTCAATCAGTTTATCAATTTCTTTGTCTGTAATCAGACGAGAAACCAACTTCAGATACGCAGGCGCATCATCCTCCATCCGCATCTTGAATAAGTTTTTTAACAGGACAATGTCCTTGATGACTGCACTCACTTCCTCTGAATCAAAGGCAAGCGCCTTTTCTAGGTTGTCAAATATGCCGATAAAGTCCAGGACAAAGCCGTGAGGCTTTTTCATATTCTTTTCTTCGTTCTCGTAGGGCCTATTGACCCTTGCAATTGCCTGTAAGAGCGTGTGGTCACGCATGGGTTTATCCAAATACATTGCGTAGAGAATAGGGGCGTCATAGCCAGTAAGCAATTTCTCCGTTACGATTAAAATCCTGGGCAGTGTTTCCTGTTTAACGAACATCTTTCTGAGGTCTTTTTCTTTCTTATCTGCAAGGCGGAACTCTTTCAGGTGCAGCGGGTCGTTGTGGTTTACTGTATAGACCACAGCAGAGTATTCGCTTGGCAAATATTTATCCAACGCCTTCTTGTAGAGGGCACAGGCTTCCCTATCAACACCCACCAGAAAAGCCTTGTATCCCAATGGCTCTACATACTCCCGATAGTGGTTAGCGACAAACCTGGCAACCTTATCAACACGCTTTTCGCCTTTGAGGAAGTTGCGGGTATTGATTGCCCTCTCAAGGATTTTGTTTAGTTCATCAATGTCACTGATACCTTGTGCCTCTGCCAGATCGAGAAACTCCTCCTCAAGTATTTCTTTGGGGACGAGCAACTCGTTGGGCGCTAACGCATAGAACAAAGGCAAAGTTGTGCCGTCTTTTATGGAGTCTGCAATAGAATATTTGTGCAGATACCCCTTCTCATCATCTATGCCAAAGGTCTTGAAAGTCCCTCTCCCGTGAGCAGTCTTATCAATAGGCGTTCCTGTAAAGCCGATAAATGTGGCATTGGGAATCGCCGCCAATAGATAATTGCCCAACTCTCCCTGCGTAGTGCGATGAGCCTCGTCCACAAGCACATAGATATTCTTTCGCGCATTGATATTAGCAGGCATCTCCTGGAACTTATGTATCATAGAAACGATAATGCCTCTGTAATCTCTTTTGAGTAATTTGTTTAGACTTACAATACTCGTGGCTTGTTCGGCGTGCTTAATTCCAACGGACTCTAAATTACGCACCAGTTGGTCTTGCAATTCATTGCGGTCAATAAGCATCAGTATGGTGGGTTTGTCTGATTCAGGTGCTTTGAAAAGCATCTCCGCAACCTTTATCATGGTAAAGGTCTTGCCGCTGCCCTGCGTATGCCAAACCAAACCCCTGCGCCTGGCAGGATGATGCGCCCTCTCAACAACCAACTCCACTGCCTTGACCTGATGTTGGCAGAGGAGATACTTGTTCATTTCCTCGTCTTTCTCGGAAAAAATGATATAGTCCTTGATGCAGGATAATATGCGGTCTCTGGCGTAAAATGTCTTAATTTTATCCTCTAATCTGCCGACTTCCTCCTGCCGCCATCTGAATATGCTCCGCTTGTTTAAGTTCCAGGTCACGCCGTAGGAAAATCCTAAAGACTCGGTTACGGTAAACATCTGCTGCGGCATCATCATTTCAGGGGTTTCTTTGTGATAGCGTCTTAATTGGTCAATACCTATGGCAATTGCCTCATCTAACGTAGCATTCTTACACTCAATAACCACGACAGGTATGCCATTGATAAGAAAGACAATATCTGCACGATTGCCATAATGGCCGTTGAAGTAGTAATATTCTTCGGTTACCTGATAGCTATTGTTGACAGGATTTTGGAAGTCTATGAGGATAAGATTATATTCTCTATTTTCTGCCTTGGAATAAAAGGTCTTTTCGCCCTTGAGATATGCAAGAAAATCCCTGTTGCCCTGTATATTATTTGGCAGGATGCTTAACCTTCTGACCAACTCCTCTTTGGTGTCCTCAAGTTTAGGATTGAATACTTTTGCCTTCTGATAGAGGATGTCCGCAAAGAATAATGAGGCATTGCGTGCCCTATCCCGAATTGAAACAGCGATTGTATCAAAACCCCTTTTTGTCTCAGCGTCAGGGCGAGAAACTATCTCCCAGCTCAGGTCTTGGGCATACTTTAATATTGGATTTTGAACTGATGTTTTTTCAGTCATATTCACCCCTGTTCCCTACCATGCGGGGCGTAGTATCAAATATTTTTTACAAATATTTGTGTTGAGAAATCTTTGCATATTTCCCCTAGCTATAATTAGGCTGAAATACAGGGTAATTTTAGCCTTATTTTGGATAAAATACAAATATATTACTACGTTGGAGAGAGGATACAACACAAGTCTTTTCGTTTTTAAAAACTGACAATTCAAAAGTATTGGTTTTGTCATTCTGAATTTATTTCAGAATCTCGTATTCCCACCAATTCAAGGGTTCAGGCTTGCAACCCTAACACTATAAGGGGAAGTCTCTAAGTTTTTACATGCTTAATTTAAACCACACAGGTTGATGAATAGGAATAGGGCTCACTGTCATATATGAATTAGATAATAATTTGTTGTATTTAGCTTTTATATTTATATATAATAACTTGACAATTTCAAATGCCTTCCAACTCGACAAATCGGTAAATGGAGACTATTTTGCCTTTTGTGACTATATAAAAGACGACCTTCTTAAATCAAAAATGTGTTTTATGGTACACCATTTGTTTTTTTAATCTGGTTAAAATATAAAGACATTGTGAATGTTAAGGCAAGAACTATCAAGAAAAGTAAATTCTTTACTACAAAATGTTAAATATGTATCTGGAAGTATTGTTTTAATTGTAAGCGCTTTACTAAAGGCAAATGCACCAAATATACCTTTCATATCCTCAGTTATTGATCTTTGTCAGCATAATGCGTGGTGGATTATTATACTCTTTACTTGTGTTGGAGGAATGTCGCAATATTTAAACAATCGTATAGGTTCACCAGACAATTGGCGGATAGTGCAACATATTCTTGATCAATACCGAGAAGAGGTTTTTGGTAAAGATGAAAATACTAAAGAAGATGCTGAACATTTCCACCGTATAACACTTTTTAAGCATTTTAAGTGGCGCTGTGCGTCAGTAAGATGGCCTTGTTCTGGATGGGTAGTGCCGGTTGCGCGGTCTGGTTCAAGAACTAAAACAAAAATCCAATGCTTTCTGGCGTCAAAAGAGCGCCCTGACGAAGCCGAAGGCATTGCAGGGCAAACATGGGCACGTAATCGCACAGTAATGGTTTCTGATTTACCAGATTTGAGTATAGACAATCCGCAAGAAACCGATATTATAGAATATGCGAAGAGAGCATTTGTAACAACAGAATGGATACGTAACCGAATGCAAACGAATAGGAGAGGGTTACAATGTCGCTCATTACTTGGCATTTGTATTGAGGTAAAAGGTGATCCCTGGGGTGCTTTGGTAATAGATAGTCGAAATCCAGAACCCTCTCGGCTTAGAAAACTTTGTAAAAACTCTAAGTTAGAAGCCTATAAGGATATTTTAAGTAAGCTTCTTGAAAAAGTATAAATCAAAAAAGGGGGAATTATGTCAAAATGGCTTCAAGTAAATCCTGACGCTGAAGAATTAACGCAGAGGCTGCAAACAGAAGGTTCTAAGGTTAAAGTTGAATTCTTGGTATCGTCATACGATATACCAGAGGCTGTGCGTGGTTCTTACAACGAAGAGAAGAGCCGATTTGTTATTGAATTTAAATATATAGGCAACGAACCAACTAAACCACAACCGCAAGACAATTACGTTACATTTGTGGTTGGTAAAAATAGTGGCCGATTATATGGAATTGAAATTGACGTTAAAGCTCTAAGGGTAGAAGAGGTTGCGTTACGAATGAAAATAAATAAAATAAAAGATGAAGTCGAAAAAACACTCAACAACCTCATCCAGAAACCAATAAATCGGCTTAGGCAGGATAATTACCGGCTCACACAGAAGGCTTTATCTGAAATAGAAGATAAGCTTTACTCTCCTCTGTCATAATTTTGTTAGTTTGTCTGTCATTCCCACGAAAGTGGGAACCCAAATATCTCTATTGTGAAAGCAGCGAACTATGTAACACGAAAGAAAACTGGATGCCCGTTTTCACGGGCATGACAAAAGAAGGTTGTTATTCCCGCCTACTTTACTGTCACTCCCGCTTCTCTTCATTGTCATTTCCGCTTGCGCGGGAATCCTTTTGTCCCCACGCCTCTCTAATCGGTTAAAACTTCAAATCTTTAACCCCGATTTGTCCTGTCATTAGGTGGTGAAGCATTGACTTAAAAAGAGATTGTAGTAATAGCCTTTTTTTAATCGCTAATGCTTTTTTAAAATCAAGTTGTTTTAGGATGCTGCCTATTTTTCCCTGTTCTTCTATGCTCGGATAAGGGATTTTCATTCTTTTAACATCATTATCTCTGACAGCAGGATAACTTGCTCCTGACTGTAACTTGCCTATTTCATTAATAAAGAAATCGGTAAGCAAGTATTGATAAAGATATTCAAAATCAAGTCTATTCTTACCAACCCTTAACACACAAAACGCTGTGCTACAATATTGGTCATCGTATTCTGGCATTATTTTAGCAACCCTTTTCAGTGTAGGACGTATAGTAGCAAATATGACATCATCGGTATTCACAACCTTTCTTGCACGTCCAGGTGCGTCTTTACCAAGAAAGTCCTGATGACATATTACTGAAAAGGTATCATTAGAAACACTGGAAACATCAATGTATTTAATACACTTATTGGGTTCTTTTTCAGGATTTCTTGTTTCAGTCTCTAAAACTAACTCCTTGATTTTTTTTATTTCCCAACTCTTTGGCACGAATCCAATCTCGGTTTCTTTTTGCGGTTCGCCATTAAGCCCCTCTGTAAAGAGTTTCTGCATGAGCGCCTTCTTGAGTTCAGTGGTCGTCTGAATAATCTTTTCCTGGGCTTCTATGGCAGATTGGATTTTGGAAAGGATATAAACAATGTTGCATTGTTCGGGGGTAGAAAGAACAGGAATTTCTACACTTTGCTTGTAATTATTGAAATCTAAATTTCTAATCCCTGTCGTTCTTGCTTGCAGGTTTTCTGTTTTGCCTGCTTGATAGAAGTTTAACAAATAATAGAAAATGAACTTTGGATTGAATATATCCTGACGGATTACTCTAATTCTTGAAGTGAAGTTACTAAAACTATAATCCCCATTCTTAACATCAAAATAAACCACTCTACCTACTGGTTGTTTCGGTCCACCCCCTGAACGTTCAATAACTATATCGCCTTCTTTAAGTTTTCTTTTTTCAAACTTTTTTAATTCAACCTCTATTTGTGCAATATCTGACGTGTCTATCTTCCCCAATCCAGAAAAGTTAGTATTACGAATAACGTTTACAGTCTTAAATGGTTGATGTTTTCCAGTCCAAAGTCCATTTTCAAATTCAAAATACTCTGGATTATCTAAAATTGTGAAATTGCAGTCTTTGAACATACTTATCCGAATTATCAATACCCTATCTTCTTCAAAATGTCCTTCAAATCCTTATCAACCGCCTTTGCCTCATCCCCTAACTCATAGAGTTCTTCCACTATATCGGCAATAGGTCTATGCTCCTCTGCGTCTGCGGTATGGATATAGCGAGAGGGTGAGATATTGTAATCATTCTTGACAACCTCGTCTTTGACCACAACCCGGCTAAACTTCTCGATTTCTTTCCACTTCAGAAACGCATCCGCTATTTTCTTTTGGCTTGCTTCAGGGATAAAATTTTTAGGATCGCCTTTTTCAAAGTCCAAAGAAGCATTGACTAAAAATATCTTGTCCTTCCTATTCTTTGACTTATTTTTATTGAGAAACAGCACTATGCCCGGCGCAGTGGTATTGTAGAACAGGTTTTCAGGCAGATACAAGACGCCCTCAACCAAGTCCTGCTCAACAAACCACTTCCTGATTTCCTTTTCTTTATTATTTGAAGCATTCCCAGAGCCTCTTGAAACAGCGCCTGTGTCTAAAACGACTGCTGCCTTGCCGTTATCTTTGAGACTGGCAAGGATATGCTGCGCCCATCCCCAATCAGCGCTGCTTTTAGGCGGTATCCCCGCCTTGAAGCGATCAAGTTCGTCTTTCTCATAGTCCTGTTCGGTGAAGGTATCCTGATTCCACATCGGATTGGCGACCACGATATCAAACTTTTTCAATCTGTGCCTATCACGAAACTTGGGATTGGTCATCGTATTGCCAATTTCAATATCGCACTCCATATCGTGGATAACAGCGTTCATATTCGCCATCGCCCACGTCGTGCCGATGAACTCCTGTCCGTAAAGTTTGAGCGGCGCATATCTGCGCAAGGACTGCTTGTGCATTTTTTCATCCAAAACTAATTCGCATTTAATAAGTAAACTCGCTGAACCGCAGCAGGGGTCGTAGATTTCCATACCTGACTCTGCGTCCATAATCCGTGCCATAATCATTCCCACCTCTTTCGGTGTATAAAACTCGCCTGCGCTCTGCCCGCCGCCTTCTGCGAATTTACGGATAAGATACTCGTAACTCTTACCAATGATGTCTGGTTCAACATCATTTAACCCTAACCGCTTCTGGCTTATGCGCTCAATTAACCTGATGAGACTTTCTTCTGCAATATCTCTTTGACCGTGAGTAGTGGCATTAAAATCAATGCGATTAATGATGCCCTCTATGCGAGGGTTATATTTGGCAATATCCCCCATAATGCTTGTGAGTTCCTGACCAACATTGGTGGTGAGTACTCTTATCGCTGACCATGTATCGTCTCTTTCAAGGTCTTTTGCTCTTAGGGGTAAGTAGAAGCGCACAAGTTTGTGGTCTCTTTCAATGCGTTTGATTGCCTTGATTCTTGAGCCTGTCTGCTTTGCTATGCGGTTGATTTCATCGTCAAAGACGTCACACAGACGCTTCACAAAAACCAAGGGCAGGATGTAGTCTTTATATTTTGGAGCGTCCTTCTCGCCACGTATGGCGCATGCAGCGTCCCAAAGCCATGATTCTAAGGATTTTTCATTAACAGGCATAGGCTAATCTCTTTTTTTATACTTCACTTTTCCCGGTAATAACTAATTTTTAATAGACTAATCTTATTCTTATGGATTTTCAAGGAATTTAACGACAGAAGAATATCCGTTCCTTTGGTCGCATCCTATAAAAGCGAACACAAAGGAATGCATTACGTGTGTGCGTCATCGGATAAAAGGCATACTGGAAAAAAATATTTGAATTCCCTTGAATGCTTTAAATTTACAAGTAAAATAATAAAACGTTAAAAATATTTAAACAATTGGAGGCTTTTTGATACATGCTTGATATAAATTTTATCAGGAACAACCCTGACAAGGTCAAACAGGCTATCGCACTGAAACATGAAAATGCGGCCAGTATTGATCAACTTCTAGAGGTCGATACTCAGCGCAGGTCTATGATTCATGCCTGCGAACAATTGAAGAGTAAACGCAACGAGAAGTCAAAAGAGGTCAGCGAACTTAAGAAAAAAGGACAGGACGCCTCTAAGATCATCGAGGAAACAAAAAAGATCGGCGATGATATAAAATCCATTGAGGAAAAACTGAAGGAACTGGACACTCAAATCACCAATCTGATGCTGCGCATCCCCAATATTCCCGCCGCAGACGTGCCTATCGGGAAGGACGAGAAAGACAATGTAATTGTCAGGGCATGGGGACAGCGGAAGACGTTTGATTTTACCCCTCTGCCACACTGGGAACTGGGAAGTATCTTAAACATCCTGGACACGGAGCGGGCGTCCAAGATTTCCGGCTCTGGTTTTATCTTGCTGAAAGGACTTGGCGCAAAACTCGAACGTGCCTTATTTTCTTTTATGCTGGACGTTCACACCAGAGATCACGGTTATACAGAATTATTTCCGCCGTTCCTCGTTAACCGCACATCGATGACGGGCACAGGTCAATTACCAAAGCTGGAAGAGGATATGTACCGAACCGCCGCAGACGACCTCTTCCTCGTTCCCACGGCGGAAGTCCCTGTTACCAATATTCACCGTGATGAGATACTTTCCTACAAAGACATCCCCATTTGCTATACTGCCTATACTCCGTGTTTCCGCCGCGAGGCTGGTTCTTACGGCAAAGATACGAGGGGTATTATACGGGTTCATCAATTCAATAAAGTAGAGTTAGTTAAGCTTGTAAGACCGGAAACATCGTATAATGAATTGGAGTCGTTACTGGGTAATGCAGAAAGGATTCTCCAACTCTTAGGACTCGAATACAGAGTGGTAAAACTTTCTACAGGAGATATGAGCTTTGCGGCGGCAAAGTGCTATGATATTGAAGTCTGGGCGCCTGGATTGAATAAGTTCCTGGAGGTTTCATCCTGCAGCAATTTTGAAGACTTTCAGGCAAGACGCATTAATATTCGTTTCCGGGACGAAGGTGGAAAGCTGCGATTTATACATACCTTAAATGGTTCTGGTTTGGCCTTACCC
>JANLHY010000435.1 GCA_024653795.1 Candidatus Brocadiaceae bacterium
GCATTTTAAACAAAATTAAGGGAAACAGCCCAAAAAATACAAACGTTGCAATAACAAAAACTATACGTTCCTTAAACATCTTTATCATATTTCGCCTCTCCTGAATTAAATTTATGTCTTCGGCGATGCCTCAAATTAAAATAATCCCTCCCTTGATGGGAGGGACAAAGGGAGGGTGGTCAGCATTTTCTTCACCCCCACCCAACCTCCCCCATCAAGGGGGAGGAACTCGTTTTTCTTTGCGTCCTCCGCGTCTCTGCGGTGGACTGAGTTCTATAGTTCACTAAGACATGCCTCGATATCATCCATACTAAAAGGTTTTGTAATCACCTTTTTTGCACCTTTTATCACCGCCTTCTTTGCAATATCCTGGTCTGTATAGGCTGTAAGAATCACTATGCTAGAATGAGAAGAAAATCTTGTTCCTTGTATCTGCTCTAACAATTCGATGCCATCCATTCCCGGCATCTTCACATCCAGCAATATAATTGAGTATCTTTGCCTTTTAATCTCCTCCAATGCCTCGAAACCATTTTTCACAGCCTTCGTTTCGTAACCGCTATCTGTCAATGAATTCAACAGCACCTTTCTGTACCCTTCTTCGTCATCAACAATCAATATTCTTTTTGTCATCATCTTTACAAATCCCCTAAAAATTTACTTTTTCGCTAGGATTGTTACGCAACGCCTATACCTATAAAAACAAAAAACGCTTAGATTGCTCTAAGCGTTTTCTAATTAATGAGTTATAAAAAGTAAAAAATTTTTTGTAATTATTTTTGATAATCTAACTGCAAACAATTCGTTTCATGTACAATTTCCAACAATAATCATAAGTATTTAAATTATAACTATATAAAAAGTGACTACAAAAACCTAAGAAGTGGAAACAATTTGGTTGCACTTTAAACTACGAAATAACGAAAAAATTCACCGCTGAGTACGCAGTGAGGAGAGAGGAAATTAAAACTGAACATCATCCTTGCAGTATAAAAAGTTGTAACAGTACACCGCCGGAAGCGCCGAGAATGCAGAAAAAACAAGATAAAACTGACAAAATTCCTACAATTTTATTTTCTTCTCTCTGATAATAACCTCTGCGATCTTAGAGGTCTCTGCGTGAGCTGAACTGTTACGAAAAACGTATTGTATTTAACAGGGATAGACAGGATGAACAGGATATTTACATTAAGGAATTTAAATTTGCCCACGAAAGACACGAAAATGGCTAAACTCCATTCCTTTCTGTTCGCGTGTTTTATGGGTAATATAATGCTGCTGCATTTTATGTAAGGTTGGGTGAGGCCTGTCTGCGTGCGGACACGCACAGGCAGGCTGAGCGCACCCAACAATGATGGCTTGCTCCCCTCTAGAAAGAGGGGCTGGGGGTGTGTTAGAGCACACTCAACAATGTCTTCCTTACAATGTACTTTTTACAAATTACGATTTAAATCCCAAATCGTAAATCATAGATTTGTTGGTGATGGGTTCGCTTCCAGACTGGGTCAAATGGCCATTTTTCAGAGATTGCTATACAATATATTGTAGTATGCAAATTTGTAAGCACTATATGCGACTGCAAAATGCTCATTTGACCCAGTCTGTTCACTTAACCCATCCTTGACGCCTCCTTATGTGGCTTACGACAGGTATAAGCTGCCGGGAAGGCGAAGCCTTATCCGGTCAGCTTGATACCATTGTTAGACAAAATATTAAATTGAATCCTTTACAATAAACTTCTTATCCATCTTCCTTCTTTTGATTATTGGGTGAAGGTGATAAAATGTTAATTATGTGTTTATGCACAGAATACATAAGCCGACTCATTTGCAATGATAAAATAACTGATCCTAAAATAGCGATTATGAGCATAAGATACAAAGCAAAGTGTTTATTGTTGACCAAGATAAAAACTTGGGTAGCAAATAAAATAATATTTGTAGTTAACCCCCAATCAACCCAATAACGGAAGAGATGCCATTCCCATTCAAGTTTGGCACCTTTATTACTATGTAGACTAACTGTAAGTTTAAGATGATCGGCGTTACCGTATATTGCACTGCTAAAAAATATTTTGTTATTTATCAATGAGAAAATCCATCCAAATACTGCAGAAATTCTTTGAACAAAAAAACCAATAACAAGTGAAATAAAAAAGATAAAAAGCAAAAAGGCGATACTTAGTTTATTTGAGACAATTATTTTATTTACTATAGGATCATAACTATTTGTAATGAGACATGAAAATGTTTGATAGCTATTACCTGATATAATTTGTGCAAGTAATGGCAAA
>JANLHY010000446.1 GCA_024653795.1 Candidatus Brocadiaceae bacterium
AGGTGAAATGGTAGAGATAAAACATATGCTGATCTGGCAGCTTCAAATACTTCTTAAGAGAGATAAAAAAATTATGATCCAGTAGAAAAATTGAAACTCATCCCCGACAGATTTTAGAAACTACCCCTATTTTACAAAATATCGTTTTTTTCTGTCTTGTAGGCTTGCATTCTCGGACAACCTGTCCATAATTCAATATTTTATTTCCCATATTTGGTAATTGGAATTTGAAGGGTGACCCCTCTTGATATTTCAGATCGATAATAAGCCTGTTCTGGTAGAACATATTCCAGCAATGGTTTGTGTGCGCTGTGGTGAGGAAACTTTCAGTCGTGAAACAACAGAACGAATTCGACAAATGGTACATGGTGAAGCAATACCTGTAAAGTCAATTTCCATGGAAGTATTTACTTTTGCATAAAAAAGAAAAAAGGGTTGAATATGTCAAAAGCAGAGGAGATCGAGGCTGCAAAAGAATCCCTCTCAGAAGAGGAATATGTTCGTTTTAAGAGGTGGTTTTCTGAAATTGAATTTTCAAACGAGTCAATTGCGGAAACAAAAGCAGGAATAAATAGTGTCTGTCCCTAATTCTCTCAATGAATACCACATCCCTCCGGAAGCGCGTAGTTGCCTGGACACAACAATCCTTGCGCCAACAGTACCAAGAAATTTTATATAATCTGCTTCAGATGTATCGTTCATAAAAAAGATGATACTAAGAATTCATGAAGGTATCAACGGCGTTACTCTCAAAAAACTGAAAAAATACTTCTTTTGCAGCACAACAAGAAGTCAATACGGACAACATACGGAAACCAAATTTTTTCTTCTTAAACGGTGTGATCCTTTCTGAGCCACATTTCATAAAGGGGGATGAAGATGTATGCCCCAAAGCTCAGGATGAGGAGGATGTTGGAAATGGTAAAGGTAATCACAAAATGATGGCATACATATCTGATGAGCCATGGGGCTGCCAGGTTCAATATAATACCTACAAATGAAATGCCGTAAATCGTAATCTTTAATCCCTCACGCGTATGCGTCATTGCAAGGATACGGGAGAGGATAAAAACAACGATGGGAATAGAGAAAACGTGGGTGTGGGTTACCTCTAAGAGTTCCCTGTAGGATTTTGGAAAGGCAAGTCCTTCTTCCAGCCTTGCCCTGTTTTCTTCGGCAGATAGAGGAGTTTCCATATCTTCCTCTTCATCACCGCAGTAATAGCGCACGGTCTTTTGCGGAGAAAAGCCTGTCCTCTCATAATAATTCAGGAAGCCAAGTCCAATGGCTACTGTCATAATGGATAGAAAAAAGGTAAAAAAAATCTTATTGCTGATTGGGAGCGACCACATGCCATTTGACATTGTTTTCTCCTACAAAAAACCGTTCATAATCCCCCGAAGTAGCCGTTGCCTCGTTCTTGAGTTCAAGATAGCCCAGGATTTCGTTCTTATCCCGTGGGTGCTGCACACCAATCTTCCACGCATTCTTACCAGGAGGCGTGCCCAGAACATAAATATTCCCACCGAGATTGATACAACCATTATTGATACCATATTTCTTAATGACTTCCAATGCCTTATCTACCGCATAGCCCTTTCCAATTGCACCCAGATCGATTTGGGTTTTAGTATTTTTAAAAAGTACGGTACCCGGTTTTTTAGGATCAATACTTTTGTTTATTACGATGTTCTTGTAAGAAATAGCGGGTAAAAGTTTTTCTATCTCTTTTTCAGGCGGGACATGCCCTTTTTCACTAAAAAATCCCCAAAGTGCAACCATAGGCGAAACAGTAATATCAAATGCGCCGCCGCTCAATTCACTGTAATATTGTGATCGCTCAATAACATCAAGGAGTTCTGCATTGCATGGAACAGGTAATTTTGCAGCCTTTTTGTTTACCTTTGAAAGTTCGCTGTCATTTTTGTAATTACTCATGATGTGATCCATGCGTTCCATTTCATTTAACGCCTCTTCAATGGCATTGCCTGCGGTTTTCTCATCATTAGAATATATGGATACCTCGGCAAAGGTACCCATAATCATGCGGGTTTGTTTCAGAAGTTTTATATCGGAGATTAATTCTTTACCCCCCCTGTCACCCCCTTGCGAAGGGCTTACAGTTGGACAATTTTTTGCTGGACAAGTTGAGGAGTAATTGGCATACTAAAATTCATAATGCCAATGACCGCAGTTTTAGAAGTAGAAAATTACCGGAAGAGTGTAGGAGTAGAGAGATAGGGTGGGTAGGAGCGATGTCGTTTTCATCAGCGGCAT
>JANLHY010000450.1 GCA_024653795.1 Candidatus Brocadiaceae bacterium
TCCTGGATAACAAGATATGCCAACTCCATCAGGTCTGTAACACCGTAAAGAGCTACACGTTTTTTGTCATTAAATGGAATACTGCCAATCTTATCTTCAACATCTTTTCGAACGGCCTTATAGAAATGAAAATTCCTGTCAAAGAATTTATAGGCAAGCTGTGTTTTTCCTGCAATTCCCTTGGGCGTTAAAATATATTGCATCCTCCGAGGGTTTGCGCCTAACATCTTTACCAATCCCCTCTTCGTGAGTTTTTTTAATGCAAAATTTATAGAGGCTACATTGATGCCCAATTGCGAGGAAAGCTGACGCTGCGATATCTGCTCGCCGTTTTCAATGGATTGGAGGATGTTATATTGTGTGATTTCTTCCTGGTTAGCCATAATATTTGTTTACAGCGATAGTAACAGTTTGAAGTGCAAGGTGATTATGGAGTATAGCCCTCTCAGTTACACAGCCGTTATTGATGTAACCTACACAAATCTAGCCGTCTGCTGATTAAAACCTGACTAATCAACAGGCTCGATATCAGCTATGCAAACTTCCGCTGCTGTAGCCCTTTGCAACAGATCTACCGAAACAACAACTCTGTAGTTTGCTTTTCTCTTTAAAAGAATACCCTCTATCCCCATCAGAGGACCTGCCTTAACTCGTATCTTTGTGCCGCTTTGTAAATATTTGTAAGGGTCGAGTTTGACATTACTATTTACCAGTATTTTTATATCATTTACTTGTTTCTCCGGAATGGGTGTTGGCGTAAAATGATCTGTACCAATTATTCTTACCACACCTCTCGTACTTATTACATCGAATACATTATCTAATGGTATATTTACAAACAGATATCCAGGAAAGAGAGGCAAGTCAACAAAGACCCTCCTATCTCTTCTGCGGCTTAATGTTTTAATAAGGGGAAGGAATGAATCAATGCACTTTTCCTTGAGAAACGAATCAACTTGTTTTTCATGGCGAGATCTCGTGTGTACAGCAAACCAGTACGGGACATTTCTATCCATCTTCTTTTTCTTTATAAATTCCTCCCGCAGCTTTGTTGTCTGCGGGCGGAACGGGGGTCTCTCAATTGGGAGATGCGAGAGATCGTTGTTTATTACAACAAACGTTTATTTTATTAAACGTTCGATAATTAAAACATTTTCCTGGAAAATGTCAACATAAAAACTAAAATTATTTTACTTCTTTGCATTAAGTTCTTCGAGAGTTTCCTGGGCAAGTTCCCGGACGGAACCGTCTTCGTCGTTGAGGGCGCTTTTAATAAACTCGATGGCAGACTCGCCGCCTACCTCGCCAAGAGCTTCTACCGCACTTTCACGCACCCAGGGGTCGCGGTCTTTAAGCGCTTGAGAAAGAGGTTCGGCAATGCTTTTGTCGCCAATCTCCAACAAGGCATCAATAGAACTTAATCGCACATCTTCGCTTGGATCATTTGCCAGTGCTTTTGCGATGGTTTCTATTGCCTTTTTGTCCTTGCTTTCTCCTAAGGCAATAATCGCATCTTCTCTCTTGCCTGCATCTTCGTTCTCCAGGGCATCTTTCACAAGGTCTTCAAAGGAGGGTTTTTCTTTTTTTGGCTTGTCTTTTTTAGCAACAGGTTGCACAGGTTTTGGGGGAGGTTTTTTGGGAGGTTCTTCTTTGGATTTACTGGCGCTAATGATAGATAGCTTTCCTTCTTTTATTTCATTGGGTGCGTAAAGAAAGGCATAATTTTTGTCTTTAAGAATTCTGCGGACTCCCTCTCTGACGGATACATTTTGAAACTCTATCGTAACCGTAGTATCGATTGAATCGTTAAGCCAGATTCTTGCGCCGCTCTGCGACATGATTTCTTTTAATGTCTTTTCTAACGGAGAGTTTTTTAACTTTGCCGATAACTGTCCGTTGTTAAACTTAATATCAAAGACTTCTTCGCCTGACGGTGTATCTGCAAAAAGTCCCTGATGTTTATTAATTGCGGATATGGGTAAAGATGCTACTGCTGTAACCAAACTAATTTGTGCATACTTTTTAATTGTATTGTAAAAAGCAGTCATAACTATTCGATAAAATAAATTTTAAAATTTTTATCCTACCTTCCCCTTAGTCCCCTCCTTGCGATGGGATCAACAGGGATGGTTATTTTTGGTTGTGGCTATACTGCATTATGATTTTTGTCAAATATTTCTCAATTGTATCTATTGATTTAAAAATTACCTGCGATTTTTCAAATATTTCATTATAGATGTCCTTTAACTCCTCAGGTACGTATGTGTGAGCTATCTTATTTCTGAGCAATCTTGCCTCCATCCAGAAGTCTATTGCATCAATAATATTTAACTTTTGCATAATCAATAACCTGTCCCTTAACGTATCGCTGACTTTTGAATATAAAAAAAGTTCGAGTCCTTTGAAAAAAGTAAGGATAAGTTCTACGCTTTTCTCAAATCTAAAAGATAATGAATCGTAATATTCCAATTCGTCAGGAGTATATTTTTTTTCTGTCTTATAAGGGTTAAATTTTTTGATAGACTCTTTCAATAGAATGATAGCCCTTTTTAAATCTTCAAATTCCTGTAATAACAAGTTTTTTTGCATTCTTTAGCGCTTCCTGACAAAAAGGACTTCCATCATAAATCACAACATCAATATTTTCCTCACATTTTGAAAAGAATTTCCTCTGAATTCCCAAAGATAGTTTAAACGTGTTTGTTCTCTCTTTTGGAACTAAAAGAATATCAATATCCCCACCTTTTTTCGTATCATCGATCCTCGAACCAAAAAGATACACATCTCCATTGAAATCATTTAGCGCATACTTTAAGGCTTCACTTTCAAGCGCATCTAACCGCATGTTCACCAAATTTCCTCTAAAACCATAAATGCCTCAGCATCCCTTACACCTGCTGTTGCCCCTCTTAAATTCTATAAAAGCACTGTTTGCTTAATTCGCAACAGATTCAAATTCTATTTTTTCTATCCTTTGTTAAAAGAATCCTCATGAGGATTTGCCCTGAATAATATCGATTAACAGCTTTTTCCCCTTTTCCATGAGTTCCTTTGTTTTCCCTTCCAGGTTTAATCGGAGCAGCGGTTCGGTATTGGATTTTCTGACATTGAACCACCAATCATTGTATTCAACCGTAATCCCATCCAGATGATCCACCTTCCCATTTGAAAATTTCCTGGATATCTCTTCAATTTTCGCATCCTTATCTTCGACCTCAAAATTAATTTCACCTGTTGAATAATATCTCTTAAGCGGTGACACTAAGTTCGAGAAGGGAACGCGTTTAGCGCTTAAAATATCCAGAACCATAAGGAATGCAATCATTCCCGAATCCGAACAATAATTATCCCTAAAATAATAATGCCCTGATAGTTCCCCGCCAAATGCGGCTTTTTTCTCCCTCAGTGTCGCTTTCATATAGGCGTGGCCGACACGTTCACGATAGGGTACGCCGCCGGCAGCCTTTATTTCTTCCGGCACAATCCAACTTGAACGGAGGTCGTACAAAATCGTTGTCCCTTTTTCCCGTTCCAGAATTTGCCTGGCAACCAGGGCCGTAATGATATCGCACCCGATTGCCCGCCCCGCCTCATCCACAAAGACGCAGCGATCTGCATCTCCGTCAAAGGCAACCCCAAGGTGTGCCCTTGTTTCACGCACCTTATTTTGTAAATCAACTATATTTTCAGCCTTTAGCGGATTTGCTTCATGGTTGGGGAAATTTCCATCCAGTTCGAAGTAAAGAGGGATAATTTCGATGGGAAGCCCTTCGCATACGATAGGTATGACCTTCCCTGCCATACCATTCCCCGCATCTATTACCACGCGAAGGTGTCTGAGGTTGCTTGCAAATTTCAAGACGTGCTTCTTATAATCGCTGAAGATATCGCTTTGGATAACCTTGCCAAGTTGCTCTCCGCGAGGCGGGTGATATTGTTTCGTTAGTTTTGCAATGCGGCCTATTCCCGTTTCAAAACTCAGTGGGATGGCTTGCTCTCTGCAAATTTTAAATCCGTTATATCCGGCAGGATTGTGAGAAGCCGTAACCATTACACTTCCATCGTATTTGTAATG
>JANLHY010000462.1 GCA_024653795.1 Candidatus Brocadiaceae bacterium
AGTCATTGTTTTTATTGTTGCCTTAACCACACTATTCACGCCTATTGTATTACGATTCGTTATGAGGGGGGAAGAAGACCTGCCTTAATGTTAAGGGAACAGACTGCTATGCTTTTTTAGAAACTCGGTAACAATTTAGTTTTTTGAAAAATTCCAACAATAACAATGTTTACCATACAAGGATGACAAAAACAACGTGGTTGATAAAAAAGCAGAGACACAGGAAACTGCCGTTATAAAAGCCAACACGGGAAAGCAAAAGAACAACTCCGGGAAAACCCGCCCCGGTTTCTGGTCTCGACTAAAAAACTTCACCATAGAGCCGCCGAAAACCGTCGTTATAGAAAATGATGTTGAAAAATTAGTTTTAATAACGCCGGAAACTACTGCTACACCCAAAACAGTTCTTCCAAAAGAAGAAACCCAAAAGCCGGTTTCCGTCTGGTATCAACTTAACATAAGAGAAATAATGCAAAAACTAGGAACATCGGAAGAAGGACTGACCGATAATGAAGCCACGGAACGTCTTAAGCAATACGGCCCAAATAAACTCATTGAAGAAGAAAAAATAAGCAGACTTAAAATTCTCTTCCATCAATTCACAAGCCCACTTATTTATATCCTTCTTGTGGCCGCTATTGTAACGTTCCTTCTTAAAGAATATATAGATACCAGTGTAATTATGGCTGTTGTGATTCTTAATGCAATTATTGGTTATATGCAGGAATATAAAGCAGAACAGGGCGTGAGGGCGCTCAAGAAGATGCTCATACCAAGGGCAAGGGTTTTACGAAATGGCAAAGAGAAAGAGATACATAGTGAGCAACTGGTACCAGGCGATGTTGTCCTCCTTGCATCTGGCACAAAGGTGCCGTCTGACCTGAGGTTGCTTAAGACGTATGAGTTGAAGGTTGAAGAAGCTATGCTCACCGGCGAATCCATCCCCGCTGAAAAATCAACTACAGCAATAAGTGAAGATAATTTGACCTCTGGTGATCAAAAGAATATGACCTTTATGGGAACCATAGTGGTGAGTGGGAGGGCAAAAGGTATTGTTGTAGAGACAGGAGAGAGAACAGTCCTTGGTCAGATTGCAGAGAAGGTCAGAGAGGTATCGTCAATAAAAACCCCCCTTCAGGAGAAACTTGAGCGATTTGCAAAATTAATAGGAATCGTTATTATCGGATTTTCTGCTGTTCTCTTTGGGGTAGGACTACTACATGGATCAAAGGTATCAGAGATGTTTATGGTAGCTGTGGCAACAGCGGTGTCGGCAATACCCGAAGGACTCCCTGTCGCCGTAACCATTGCCATGGCGATTGGTGTGGCAAGAATGGCGCGACGGAACGCTATTATAAGAAAACTCCCCGCTGTCGAAACCCTTGGAAGCACTACCGTTATCTGTTCAGATAAAACAGGGACTTTAACGAAAAATGAGATGACCGTCAGGTTGGCCTATGATGGAGATCACATATATGACATTACAGGAAGCGGTTACGAACCAAAGGGTGAGATACTCCATGATAAAATGTCTGTTAAAGCAGAGGAGAAGAAGAAACATCTTCAAGTACTGCGCATAGGGCTTCTCTGCAATGAGTCAAATATTTATGAAGAGGATGGTCTGTATAAGGTTGACGGAGATCCCACTGAAGGTGCCCTTATTGTTTCTGCAATGAAGGGAGGTCTCAAACCAGAAGAAGAAAAGATGCACTATCAACAAATTACAATCATACCCTTTGAGTCTGAACGGGGTTACATGGCCACCCTTCACAGACACGGAGGTAAAAAGTCTATATTTGTTAAAGGCGCCCCTGAGAGGGTGCTGGATATGTGTAGCGAGGCTGAGGCTGACGACGGTTCTAAGAAAAAAGAGATTTTACTTATCGCCAATAACTTTGCAAAAGAGGGTATGCGGGTGCTTGCCTTTGCTTACAAGGAAGTTTCTCACGACGTGGAAGAAATTACGCATCACGACGCGGAGTCGGGACTGACCTTCGCAGGTCTCCAGGGAATGATAGACCCTCCACGGTCAGAGGCAATAGAGGCCGTGAAAGGATGTAAGCAAGCAGGCATCAGGACCGTCATGATAACCGGTGACCATGCAGTCACCGCAGTATCAATTGCAAAGAAAATCGGATTGGGCGGAGATGATCCTGAGGTGATCACCGGCAAGGAACTCGAAACGATGAGTGATGAAGATCTCTTTAATAAGGTAAAAACAGTATCGGTATATGCGAGGGTATCCCCTCAGCATAAATTACGAATTACTCAGCAATTATTAAAACATGGTGAGGTCGTGGCCGTAACCGGTGATGGCGTAAATGATGCTCCCGCCCTTAAGGCGGCACACATAGGAATCGCCATGGGAAGGACGGGAACAGATGTAGCAAAAGAGGCGTCTGATGCCGTCCTTGCAGACGATAACTTTGCCAGCATCTTTGCAGCAGTTGAGGAGGGAAGGGTGGTATACGATAATATCAAGAAAGTTACCCTCTTTCTTATATCCTGTGGTTTTGGAGAATTGATTGCTATTATTGCAACGTTACTTATGGGATTTCCCATCCCATATATCGCTGCGCAAATACTCTGGCTGAATCTTGTGACAAATGGGCTGCAAGACGTTGCCCTCGCATTCGAACCGGCAGAGAAAGGTGTCTTGCGGAGACCGCCAAGACATCCAAAAGAAGGTATTCTCACGAATCTTATGATCCAGAGGACTTTTTTAATGGGAACCATTATGGCTGTTGGAACCGTTTTTATATTTATATCGAATCTCAACTCAGGTGTGCCTTTAGAACAAGCACGCACAGTGGCTCTTACGACCATGGTCTTTTTCCAGTTTTATCAGGCGCTTAACTGCCGTTCTGAGACGCTATCCATTTTCAAAATGAATCCTATTGCCAATCCTTTTTTATTCTTAAGCATGATAGCAGCCTTCTTTGCCCACCTTGCGGTGCTTTACGTACCAGCCCTCCAATGGGTTTTCAGGACAGTACCGCTTACAGCAAAAGAATGGGTAGGTATAGGAGCAATAACGGTAACAATTGTTATCGCCGTTGAGATTGAT
>JANLHY010000474.1 GCA_024653795.1 Candidatus Brocadiaceae bacterium
AGAGTGGTTGCCCGAAGCACACTTGGCCCGCTACGTCGCCGCCGTGGTCGAAAATATCGACCTCTCCATGATCGAACGTGCCTATGCGGGTCGCGGCAGTGATGCCTACCATCCCGCCATGCTGCTCGGCCTGCTGATCTACGGCTATGCCACCGGCACCTTCTCCAGCCGCAAGATCGAACGCGCCACCTACGACTCCCTCGCCTTCCGCTACCTCGCCTGCAACCGGCACCCCGATCACGACACCCTGGCCAACTTCCGCCGCCGTTTCGGCAATCAGTTCGAATCGGCCTTTGTCCAGGTGTTGCAAGTCGCCCACGAGAACCAACTCTCGCGCTTCGGGACAGTCAGCCTCGACGGCACCAAGATTCACGCCAACGCCAGCCGGCACAGCGCCTTGTCATACGAGCATGCGGTCAAGCTCGAAGCGCAACTCAAAACCGAAGTCCAGGAATTGTTCGCCCTGGCCGAAGCCGCGGATCAGACCGCCGTCCCCGACGGCATGAGCGTACCGGCCGAAATCGCCCGCCGGGAAGATCAGATCAAAGCGATCACAGAAGCCAGGACCCAGATCGAAGCCCGCGCCCGCGAGCGCTACGCCCGCGAGAAGGCGGAATTTGATCTCAAGATGGCGGCCCGCCAAGCCAAAGAAGCCGAGACCGGCAGGAAGCCGGGCGGCAAAAAACCCACCCCGCCCACGGATACCCCGCGCCCGGAAGACCAGATCAACCTCACCGACGATGAATCGCGGATCATGAAAGTTTCCGGTGGCGGCTTTGAGCAGTGCTACAACGCCCAGGCTGTAGTGGATACGGAATCCATGCTGGTCATCGCCCCCTTTGTCACCCAAGCCGCCAACGACAAGCAACAGATACAACCGGCGCTGGACAAGATCGCAGCCCTGCCCGGAGGCATGAACGCACCCGAGGCATTGCTGGCGGATACCGGCTACTTCAGCGAGCATAACGTCGATGCCTGCATCGGGGCGGAAGTTGAACCGCTGATTTCCGTTGGCCGGGATGCGCATCATCCAGATTGGAAAGAGCGCTTCAGCGAACCCTCGCCCCTGCCCGCAAACGCCACCCCGGTCGAGAAAATGAAACACACGCTCAAGACCCGAGCAGGCAAGGCAATCTATGGGCTACGCAAGCAAACGGTGGAGCCGGTGTTCGGCATCATCAAATCGGTGATGGGGTTTCGCCAGTTCATGTTGCGGGGTCTGGAGCAGGTTGGTCACGAATGGACGCTGGTGTGCTTGGCGTGGAATTTGAAACGCATGGCCGTATTGCGCCAAAATTCCGTCTAAAGTGGGTGAAATAGGCGAAAAATGATGGGAATCTGGTAAAAAACAGCGAAATATGCCTATTTTTTGTGCAATTGCTTGCCGGTGCAACGGTTTGTTGCTCCGGAAATTTTAAGTCCGACAGGCTGCTAG
>JANLHY010000481.1 GCA_024653795.1 Candidatus Brocadiaceae bacterium
CGATTTGCGCAAGAAGTTTAACCTCGCTGAAGGAGATTTTCTTGAAGCCGAGGCAGTGGAAAAAGGAATTCTTCTCAAACCAGTAACTGTGGTGGAGCGAGAGAAGGCAGGGAATCAACTTTTTCAATCTATGGAAAACGTCAAGGATCGCAAACCTAAACCAAAGCAGAGCGCTAAAAAAAAGGAAGAGGAAATTGCCAAAATGGTGAAGGGTTTTAGGAAACAACATGTATAAAGTTGTTCTTGATTCCACGGTTCTTGTTAGCGCTTTTCTTGCTAAAACGGGTGTTTCTGCTGAATTACTTCACAAAGCTAAAGACGGAGTTTTTCAAAAAATCTGTTCGTGTCAAATATATCCCGAAAGCCCATTATTCGACTGCCCTTTTGATAAGCGTTTGACTATGGGTAAATGGGTGATACCAAGTCCCCAAACTCATGCTTCACGCTCTTTGAGCTTGCGACAGATACCATCACAGAATGGTGGATTTTTTGTTAAATAACAGTTGCAAATTACATATTTTCTTTTCAGCACGATTTTAAACAGGTGTGGTTCTTTGTCCGTTCCCTTGTGTGAGCCGTCGCAGAACGGCTCATTTTTTGTATTCCCGCACGCACACCAATGATACGTACCGGGTTCCAATTCAATGGTAAGTGGCATTTTCTTCATAGATTCTTTTTCTCCTAATACTTAATCAACCACAATTATTCTTAATTTTTATCCGTGTTGTCCGGTTAAGTAATTTCGGATAACATGAGGGGGTTGCCTGTTGGCATTCCTGAATATCAATGGCATAAAATCAATTCCGGTTTGGTTTTGGGGTATTTGCAGCAACGGTAGGTTGGGTTGAGGCACGAAACCCAACAAATTATCCCGAACCGAACCGTTGGGTTTCGCTTTGCTCAACCCAACCTACCTCTACTATGGAAAATGTCAAGGATCGCAAACCCGTAGCGGGTTCAAGTTTGTAACTTGAACCCCACGTTTTATATGGTAGATTTTGCCATTAATTGTACAAAGCGCTATTGCCCGAATAAATTTATGGGTTCAGGTTGCAAACCTGAACCCGCCGGGAGTTTCATTAAGGGGGCAGGGGTCGCGTTTTGATTTGTGATTATTATTGACCTTAAATGTAGTTTTTCAAAAAATCTGTTCGTGTCAAACATCCCACTAAATCCTCTCGCACTGCTCCTCCTTTGACAAATATTCGACTGTACGGAACAAAGGGGACAGAACAACCACATAGCCACAACCAAATTTACCACCCCTTTATCCCCTCCTTCGCAAGGAGGGGATAAAGGGGTGGTAAAAAACTTGCTTAAACTTGTCCTCATGAAAATGGGGAAAAGAAGTTTTTACACAGTACTATAAAATCAATTCCGATCTGGCTTCTGAGTATTTGCAGTTGATGGTGGTAAAATGGGAAAAATAATTGAAGGTTGGTCTCCTGTTAAGGTCTTGAGAAAAGCGACAATCTTGTTCGTTTCATCCCTAGAAAGTGTTACTCCCAGTTGATATTCGGCCATGATATTCACCGCCTCACTCAAACTCCACGTGCTTGCATCGTGGAAATATGGCGCCGTTAGTTCAATATTTTTTAGCAGTGGAACTTTGAATACGTATTTATCTTTCTCGTTTTTTGTTACGTTGCACCTGCCAAGGGTTTGGGTGTCTTTGTCATACGGTTTTGCAATTCCAAATTTCTGAAAGGAGTTTCCTCCCACGCCAAAACCGTTATGGCAGTTTATACAACCTTTGGCCTTAAATAGATCGTATCCTTCCTGTTCCGATTGGGAAATTCTGTCATAGCCTCTTAGCCACAAATCAAATCTTGAGTTTGGTGTGGTTAACGTCTCTTCAAATGCTGTAATCGCATCAGCGACGTTATCAATGGTAATTTTTTCGTCTTTGTACACCTCTTTAAACCATCCCATATATTCCGGTATCGATTGCAATATACTCACCGCAAGCTCATGGTTTGACGCCATTTCCATAGGATTGGCTATGGGGCCTTTTGCCTGTTCTTTCAAATCCTTTGCGCGGCCATCCCAGAATTGCGCCAGATTGAATTTTGCATTCAGGACAGTCGGTGAGTTTATCGGACCAAACAGCCATTTATGTCCGATAGAGCTTGGCAAATTATCTGCACCGCCTGTTGAGAGGTTATGACAGGAATTACAACTGATCCAGCCTGATTTTGACAATCTGGGTTCGAAAAACAATTTCTTTCCTAATTCTATCTTTGGTCTGTCGTCGTCGAAGCTAATAGGAATTGGCTGGATAGGTTCTTCTGAACGTTTTAATCCAGACACCATACTTCCACCTCTGCTGCCATAGCCCATATCAATCAGACCTCCTGCAATAGTAAATGCCGGCATCACGCCATTGATAACGGTAAAAGCCAATAAACAGCTAATCGCAGTAAATTTAAAAATCTTCATTTGCCCCCTTTTTAGTGAATGGTATTATCAAAATCTAACCACAGAGTCCACAGCGTAGTGGAACCGCAACCAAAATGAATTTAACCACAAAGACACAAAGAGCACAAAAAAAGAATTTGGACTTCTTTGTGTCCTTAGTGACTTTGTGGTTTATAAAAACTTACTAAAAAAGAGTGAAAATAAAAGCTACCCACCCTCCCTATGTCCCTCCCATCGTTCGACTGAGCTCACGACGAAGTCAAGGGAGGGATTATTTTCATTTGAGTCGTCGAAGACAACATAATTTAATGTTCAGGAATTTCAATCTTTTGTGATTCCCCTCTAAAAAGAGGGGATAGGGGTGTGTAAGTTTGCCGCAACACACCCCCAGCCCCTCTTTCTAGAGGGGAGATTAAAAGTCGCTGCCAAAGGCAGCCTAATTTAATCTTGTTCTTGAACGCTTCATCTTTTTTTGGTTGCGACTTTTTGAGATTTATTATAAAATTATTTTACTTATTTATCTTACAAACTCAAGGAGCATCTGCAAATGTTGAAAAAGAAATTCGTCAAAGACAAATGCGTGACTTGTAAGCAGTGTATGATGGAGTGTTCCGTGCGACACTC
>JANLHY010000490.1 GCA_024653795.1 Candidatus Brocadiaceae bacterium
ACATCTCGTTAAAAATTTTGTGTGCAGTAAAGGCAACATCCTGCGGTTGGGTAATGTTTGTGATAATAAAGACAAATTCGTCTCCGCCCCAGCGTGATATGGTATCGCTCTCACGCACGCAGCCTTTCAGTCGCTCTGCTACGGCCTTGAGCGCCTGGTCTCCATAGGTATGCCCCAATGTGTCATTAATGACTTTGAACCGATCCAGATCGAGAAACATCACTGCCAGCATCAGTTCGTTGCGGTGCGCATGGGACAGTTCATGTTGCAAACGGTCGTAAAACAGGCTACGATTTGGCAGATTAGTCAGGGTATCATAATAGGCCATGTAGTGGATATATGCCTCTGACTGTTTTTTATCGGTGAGATCTTCATGTATAATAACAAAGTGAACTACCTTCCCCTGCAAATCCCGAAGCGGAGTGATGGTTTGCTGCACCGTGTAAAGCCCACCATCTTTCCGGCGATTTACGATTTCTCCACGCCAAACCTCTCCTGAAAGTATGGTCTGCCAGATACTTTGATAGAATGAAGTATCATGTTTGCCTGACTTGAACAGAGACGGTGTCTGACCGTAAACCTCTTCTGCAGGATAGCCACTAAGCATGGTGAATGCCTTATTAACCCACTTAATACGGCAATTACAATCGGTAATAAAAACTGCATTAGCCATTGATGCCATTGCGGTACCTTGCAGATGTAACAAATGTTGGTCTATTGCCATCAGCAGAGCCACGCCAATACGCTTAGCCAGATTTTCTAATAATTGAACTGTTTAGTTTTTTGAAAAATTCCAGCAATAATGTGGTTATTGTACAATGTAGGGGTAATTCATGAATACCCCTACATACACTGTCACAGAGGCATTTTCAACTATTCTGTGATTTTTATCCTCTTTGCAAAGAGACTTGTCCTCGTGGAAACGGGGATAGAAAACCAACTATTTTAAAGGAGGCTTGTAACAACAAACACTATCCCTTCCCAGCCGTTTTGCTTCGTATAAGGCTATGTCTGCCTGTTGGATTAACTCCGTTATATTAGCGGTATTTTCTGTAAATGAACTCGTGCCAATGCTGATAGTTAAAACTGCGCATATATTCTTTTCTTTATCTTCTACCTTTAGTTTGGAGATAGTTTCCCTCAGCCTTTCGGCAAAATCTGCAGCGCCTTTCATATCAATATCGGGCAGGATAACAAGAAATTCTTCACCGCCAAACCGTGAAACTATATCTGTAGTTCGTGCCATTTTCTGTAATAAAGAC
>JANLHY010000498.1 GCA_024653795.1 Candidatus Brocadiaceae bacterium
TGTTCCCGGCGTCTCTTTCCGGAATGACGGGCGTTTCATCCACAATTCCCAACGGCCTTTGGAAGACCTTGCCAAGATAAAAATACCGGATCGTTCAAAACGCATCTGGAAAGGATATCAATATTACGGCTTTACACTCGACATCGTGGAATCCTCCCGTGGATGCGTCATGCCCTGCAATTTTTGTAGTATAGACAAGATGTACGGCAAGAGTTTCAGGAGATTCAGTATTGAAAGAATACTTGCGGATATTGCAAATGCCAAACAGCAAGGCGCAAACTTCATTCTCTTTTCAGATGACAATTTTACGTTAGACGTCAAAGGATTCGAGTCCCTCTGTTACGCCATAACCGAGGCAGGACACAATGACATCCGATACATCATCCAGGCCAGCAGTACAGGCATCGCTTCTTCCGATACCCTTGCTAAAAAGATGGCCAGGGCGGGCTTTCGGATCGTCTTTCTTGGCATTGAGAATGTCTCGGAAGAAAATCTGAGGCTCATGAAGAAGGGCAATATCATTGAAAAAACCAAACTAGCGGTTAAAAGACTCCATGAACAGAATATCATGATCGTTGGCGGTATGATCATTGGAAACCCAAATGACAAGGAAGAGGACATCGCCCGGAATTATGAGTTCTTTGTAGATTCAGAAATTGACTTCTTTGCAGACCAGATATTAACGCCTTACCCAAAAACGGGCATGAGGGAAGAGTTGTTGCAATCGGGTCTTGTAACAAATAAATATGACTACAGCCGTTACAACTGCTTTTGGGCAAATGTTAAGACAAATTATCTGGAATCGGAAGACCTCCAGTTTCTGAGGTGGAAATATAATAAAAAATACGCTCATTATATTTGTACCACTCCGGCCTTTATTAAAAATTACCCCCTTGCCTATTATTACAGACAGTGTTTCAGGAGACCATTTCTGAGTCTTAAAAACCGAATTTTCCAGAACAAACCCAGTGAAAAAGAATTGTACCAAAGAGATATGGCAAGGGCAGAGGCAATGAACAAATTCTTTTAAGTATTTTGTTGTAATATTCCATTACTTTGCTATATTTATTTCCGTAGGGGTTCACCGCAAAGGCACAAAGAACGCAAAGCCTGAAAGATAAGGGAAAAATGATGAAGTTTATTAAAAATCTCATAAACACTTTAAAATTATAGCTAAAGCAGCAAATTCTTTAAGAGGTTATCCATGCCGACTGTATCAATTGTTAAATGTGATAATTATGAATTAGAAAAGGTCTATCACGCTATCCACAGGTCTTTGAGTTTAATAAACGGAGTGGATAAAGTGGTCAGACCAGGGATGAAAGTGCTTTTAAAACTCAACCTCCTTTCATCTTCACAACCCCCTGAAAGGGCTGTCAACACTCACCCAGTAGTAGTCAGGGCGCTCGTCAATATCTTTCAAAAGGACTTTGGATGCGATGTCTTTATTGGAGACTCATCGGGGAGCGTAAAGAATGCCTCCACCTTCAATGCCTTCCGGATCACCCGCATTAATGAAATTGCAGAGGATACAGGGGCAAAGATCGTTAATTTTGATAAAGACGAGTATATTGAAGTTCAGAACAAGGATTATGAAATCTTAGACAAATTCCGCATCGCAAGGACGCTGCGAACGGTAGATTTTGTGGTTTCCGTACCGAAACTGAAAACTCACGGTTTGACACAATACACAGGCGCCATAAAGAACATGCTGGGAAGCATTCCAGGAAACGGCAAGAAGAACGTTCATCTGATTGCTCCTAAACCCACCGTATTTGCTAAGGCGCTGGTCGACATTTATCAAATGGTGCCTCCCCACCTTATTATTATGGACGCCATTGTCGGTATGGAGGGAAACGGACCCAACGCCGGGCAACCTAAAAAGGTAGGGTTGATCATTGCCAGTAAAGATAGCGTGGCACTGGACACTGTTGCGAGCAGTATTATAGGATTCGAGCCTATGGCCGTACCGACCATCAGATTTGCACATCAGCGGGGGCTTGGCGTTGGTGAATTGAATACCATCAATGTGGTTGGCGAAACCATTGAAAATGTATCCGTTCCTGATTTCCAAAAACCCTCCAGCGGCGCACAGGATTTTGCGGGAAAATATCTGCCAGACTTTCTCCTTGCTTTCATGTTCGACAGCACGTGCTCTACATTTTCTACGGTAAATCACTCGAACTGTACACGCTGTTACGAATGCGTGAGAAATTGCCCTGCTGGCGCTATGTCAAAAGAAACCGGTAACGTAATTGTAGATAAGAAGAAATGTATTGGTTGTTTCTGCTGCGATGAGGTATGCGATTTTGAAGCAATTGAAATGAAGCGTTCTCTCTTAGGAAGGACACTGCTGGGTATGGCAAAGGCACTGGGGGTAGAAAAAGTTGAATAAACACAGCTATAGTCAACGACAATAAGAAGCGAACAACCCTTAGGGATTGACAATAAATAACATGAACAACTACAGTTGCTGTGCCATCAGGGCTAAAGCCCCAGTATGACGTGTACCCACTAACCCCAGCCTTAAGGCTGGGGTTAGTGACGGTTTTATCTGAATTGGGCTTTAGCCCTGACAGTCCCTTACCAAAAGGAAGACGAATTTCGTTTCACTACATTTAAAGAAGAGGTGTTAAAATGTATAAAACAGCAGAGAAGCGTTGCATGAAAGATAAAGACGTCAAAATATTGATTATTAGATTTTATTTATAATTCCTAAATATTTATGGAAATGCAATGGACAAAGATATTTCTTCCCGAAATTAAGGAACTCATCGAAACCAAAGACTTCAAAGGGTTGCGCGATTTCCTCCGTGAGCGTCATCCTGCCGATATTGTAGACATCCTCAGAGTGCTTGATCCCACAGAGCGGGTAATGGGATTCAGACTGCTCGATAAGAATAAAATCTCTGAGGTCTTTGCCCTGTTTGAGCCTGTTGAACAGGAAGAGCTTCTTAAGCAGTTCACCGAACAGCACGCAAAAGAAATTTTAACAGAAATGCAGCCGGACGATCGGACACAACTCTTTGATGAACTACCGGCGCATGTCGTCGAAAAACTCCTCAAGCTGCTTCCACCCTTAGAACGCAAGGAGGCTAACGAACTCCTGAACTATCCACATAACTCTGCGGGTCGCATTATGACCCCTGAATATGTAGACCTTCGAATGGATATGACGGTTGCAAAAGCGCTCGAACATATCCGCAAAACCGGGCCCAATCGTGAAACTATTTACATCTGTTACATTGTTGATGAAACCAAAAAGTTGCGCGGAGTCGCTTCTCTGAAGAATATCATCCTCGCCAATCCGGAACAACTCATCAAGGATATCATGAACGAGAACGTCTTTTATGTCCATACGACAGATGACCAGGAAAAGGCTGCCCAAGTCGTCCAGAAATATGATATCCTGGCAGTTCCCGTTGTAGACACCGAAGACAGGCTGGTAGGTATCGTTACCGTAGATGACGTATTGGATGTTGTACAGGAAGAGGTAACCGAGGATTTTCAAAGGATGGCTGGTATTCAGACCATTGAGGAAGAATATTTTCGTGTGGGATTTTCCAAACGCATCCTTAATCGTGTTACGTGGCTGGTTGTTCTCGTAATTGCCGCAACTATATCTCAGACTATATTGAAAAGATATTCCGGGATCTTAAGCTCGATGATCGCCCTTGCATATTTCATCCCTATGCTCACCGGCTCTGGCGGCAATACGGGATCGCAATCCTCTACCCTCATAATTCGGGCGCTAGCCACGGGAGAAGTAAAATCCAGAGAATGGTGGCACATTATATTGCGGGAATTTAAGGTCGGCGCCACGCTAGGACTCATCATGGGGCTGATTGCCTTTACCATTGCCGCCATTTCCCTGGGGAAGATTTCAGTAGCAGCAACCGTTGGCATCTCCTTGTGTACCGTAGTTTGTGTGGGGAATATTGTTGGTTTGTCCATCCCCTTGTTTTTTAGGTTTATAAAACTAGACCCCGCCTTCGCATCTGCGCCGCTCATAGCCACGTTGCTAGACGCGACAGGATTGGTTATTTATTTTGAGATTGCCCACAGGATACTTGTTACAACTACACCATAACAATAAGCTTTTGGCAGGTATTAAGCACTCAAAATGTCACTTACACTATCCCCCAGCCCAAAACGAGTAACTGATTTACAGAGGTTATTCCACTTCTGCGCCATTTGTACTATTTCACTCAATAATCAGGGATCGGAAAACCAGCAATAAGGGCTTTTTTGTTCTACAGAGGCTGTGTATATTAACTTGACATTTTTTTTATAGAATGGTATCATTTATTCGAAATAATGAGAGTTAATATCCTCATTCTTATTTTATTGTAACTTGCTATGTTAAGTGTTATTCAATCAAGTTGAAAGGAGTTACCGTTTGAATAATCATAAAAAATCTTCAAAAGAAAACACCATCCTTTGCGGTTTAGCTTTTGACAATAAGGACAATCATAAAAGAATCACAACTGGAGAGAACTTCTACGTTATTGGGGGTGCTGCCGAAACCCACGAAAACCTTGTTGAAAAGGTAATTGAATTTACCGAGGTAATTAAGAAATACGGCAAAAAGCTGGATGACCTTTCAGAAGCAGAATATTATGACGTTGTGAAAAAGATTTGTGCTCAGAATGAAAAAATGTATTGGTTTTATCATGCCTGATTTTATTAACTAAATTTATGAGAAAAACCTCTTTTGTATTTTTTATCATTCTCACAAATGTTGTTTGTGCTGTCCATAGTTATGGCACGGACAATTTTGGAGACTTTGATGTGCATTATCAACTGGGAAACGAATATAACAAACGTGGCATGGTTGACGATGCGATTCGGGAATATAAAAAGGCAATTGAGATAAACGATCGCTCACCAAAACTCTATAATAATTTAGGTGTGGCCTATGGCAAAAAAAAACTGTTCGACGATGAGATTTCTTCGTATAAAAAAGCAATTGAGCTGGACACAGGCTATATAGATGCATACTTCAATCTTGGGGTTGCATGTGGTGCAAAAGGACTGATAGACAATGAAATCAGTGCTTATAAAAAGGTTGTCGAAATCGATCCTGACAATCTAGAGGCCATCTATAATCTGGGACATGCCTATCGGGATAAGGAGATGTACGACGAGTCTATTGCTGCATATAACCGGGTAATAGAGATTGACCCTTTGTATATCGATGCGTATTTCAATTTGGGTGTTTCGTATGGCAAAAAGGGTTTGTTGGATAATGAAATCCTGCAATACAGGAAAGTACTCGATTTGAATCCCAATAGCGCCGAAGCACATTTTAATTTGGGAATTGCATATGGTGAAAAGAAAATGATTGACAAGCAAGTTAGTGAATACAGAAAGGCCATTGCTATTAATCCAAAGTATGCAAAGGCATATAAAAATCTTGAATCCGTGTATCGTGAGAAGGGAATGAAAGAAGATGCCGACAGGGAATTATCCAATTATAACAATTTAGTAAGACATTAATATACGAACCCGCAAAAAACCAGGCGGTATACTGTGGGTTCTGATTAGGCCTGTACAATACCATAGATTAATGAGGAGGAATCACATAATGCTGGACAAAATAGAAAAAACGATCACAGAAAAGTCAGAAAAGATTATGACCAATGAAAAAGTTGAGGGATTTATAAACAATGTCGGAGGAATGTTGTGTTTTGTAGGCGCAGTTGTGTTTGGAATCATGTTTATCGTGGGCGGCGCAAGCCTGATGAAGACGGGTAAAAACTATGTGGTAAAACCTGCCAAAGAGG
>JANLHY010000523.1 GCA_024653795.1 Candidatus Brocadiaceae bacterium
GCAGAGGTATGGAAACCACGCCCGACAGCGTATTCAAGCGTCTGCATGTAAGGATTAAAGAGAAGTATGTCAGCGGCGTCAACATAGAGTTGTGGAAATGCCCTATCCATGAAGGCTTCGAGGACAACACGCAAATCGAGGGTGGATAAAATTGCCTTGTCAATATTGCTTATGACAGCAAGACGCTGCAATTGTAAGCGAATCTGCGCATCTGATTTCTTACGTTCGGTAATATCGTCGAACGTAACAACAGCGCCGACTACTTTGTCTTGTTCCATAATCGGTGTGCTTGTATACCTGACGGGGAAGCTTGTGCCGTCCTTTCTCCAAAATACTTCGTTATCCACTTGATGGACACCCCCATTTCTTAATGCCGCATAGATTTGACAATCTTCGGGTAAGCAGGGCGTTCCGTCAGATTTCGAGTGGTGCAAAATGCTATGCATGTGCTTGCCGATAAGTTCCTCAAGATTCCAGCCGAGCATTCTTGCGGCGGTGGGATTGATAAATGTTGTATTTCCTTGCAGATTGATGCCATAAATTCCCTCGCCCGCAGAATTCAAGATCAGTTCGTTTTGATGCTTGGTCATTTGAAGCGCCTCTTCCATTTTTTTGCGGTTAGTAATATCAGCAACTATACCCATTGCACCACAAACGTTGCCTAAGGTATCATACAGTGGCGCTCCTGAACAACTGGCATCAAATAGGGAACCCTCTTTCTTTTGGAGACGTGTTTCATAAACGCTGATTACTTCACCACGCAGCACGGACTCTAATTTCGCCCGATACTCACCTTGTTGGTCGTCTTGAGGGATAACGGGAACGAAGCGGCCAAGCGCCTCCTGTTCGTTCCACCCAAAAATCCGCTCAGCAGCCTTATTCCAATTTGTGACAATTCCAGCAGTATCCACTGAAATGATGGCCTGCGGTGAAGCCTGAATTATGGCTTGTAACCTTTGGTTGGATTCCTGCAGTAAGCCTTCTGACTGTTTGAGTTTGGTTAGCATAGTATTTCTGCTACGCATCATCTCGCCCAGTTCACCACGAGGTATTTCATGGGCAGGAATGATTTCGGGCGCCGTTTTACCTTGTATTACTGTACGATCTGCTTGAATAAGCCTCCTGAGAGGCATGGTGAGTCTCGATGTGAACAGACCAGACGCAAAGAAGATTCCAGATACTAAAAGCCCGATACCAATCATGATTTTGCCCTGCATTTTTTGAACAGGGATAAATGCCTGAGTATAATCTATCTCCGTAATAATTATCCAACCCGTTTCGTTAATGATCATGGAAGCCCCGAAGACAGGTATGCCTCTATAGTCAGGATAGTTGGCTATCTTAGCTTCGTTTCCCTTCATAGAAAGACGCACAATCTCTGTATCAACAGACTGCTTTAATATGGCATCTTCAACGAATCGGGATTCGGTAATCATCAGCTTATTTCGATTGACGATATAAGTTTCACCCGTTCCCCCAATCCGCATCGATTGGCTCTTAGCACCTAATGCGAGCACCGCACGGCCCGTTGAAATATCACTTAAAGTTTTAGGATTGATACGATTAACCAGCACGCCCATTAATTTACTGCTCGTTTTATCAATAAGGGGCGCTGAAACAACCCATGAAATCCGATTTATTCCTGAATCATGAAAGAGGTCACTTACGTATACGGACTCCCGTCCACTCATGAAATAATCCGAATGAGAATGGTCATTACCGATATTTGAAGTATCGGAAGAGGCAATAACCTTTCCATTCGTATCTATGATAAAAGTTTCAATACATTCTGGGAAAGCAGGCAATTTGCTGAGGGATAAGTAGCGGTTCAAATTTTTTATAATTTGCTTGTTTTCCGGGTTTCGATAGTTTCTTTTAATAGTATTTAAAATGAGATTGTCCGAACAGAATATATTCGTCTGTAATTTTAAATGATTAAGGTATGCACAAACTATAGCTTCGGCACCATCAGCCGCTATACTAATCTGTTCCAGGGATTGCTTATCGATCGTTGCCCGTCCATGCTTGAGCGTCAACCAGGATATAATACTTACTGGTATTAATGATAAGATTAAAAATGCAAACAGGAAACGACGAAATGTAGGAGATGCAAACAACACAAGTAACTCCTTAATTGAACACAAAATACAAAACGTTACGAGAATATATACACAGATTTATTGGTTCTGCAACGAGGATTAAATCTTTAAGTGTCTGCTTTTCGAATGCATACCTTACTGAACCATAACTCAGGTAACCAAGTGTAGCAGTAGGAATTAAGACGGTAAGTATAAAAGACGCTATGCGCTTTGCGGTTAATTTCATTTAGCAATCCCCCTCCTGAAACATGATGCCTGATTGACCATGCTGTTTCTCCTTAAACAACTTTGCTCAAAGAGAATTTTAAAGAGGTGTATTGTTGGGTTGGGTTGGGTTGGGTTGGAAAATTGTTATCACAAGGACAACAAATCTGTCCCCGTACGGCTTGAGCAGGAAACTAAATCGTCTATTTGTCTCCATTCGAAACCCTCCTTGTAGAATTAACGTCTATAAATAGTTTACCGATACTACAGAGCTATTACAAGCCAATTTTTGGCTTTTTTCATCTTTATATACGTGTGAAATGTATTATAATTTTATACAAGCGTGATGGGTTTTAAAAGACTAAGAAATAAAAAATGTACAAAATGGAGATTCAATCAATTACCGATATGTCGTTGTCTGAGCTGGAAGCGCTCTGTGTCTCGATAGGAGAACCTGCCTACAGGGCGAAACAAATACTTTCCTGGATTTATGAAAAGGGGGCAACGGCTTTTGACGAGATGTCTAATCTGTCCAAAAATTTTCGCAAACAGCTTGAAGAAAAGTATCATGTCTTCCAGACCAAAGTCGATTCCATTGTACAAACTCCAGATGGTACTGAAAAATTTCTCACTCATTTGCCTGATGAGAACGTGATCGAGTGCGTTCTATTAAGGGAAGGCAGGAAGATTACCGCGTGCGTATCCACACAGGTAGGCTGTGCAATGGCTTGTCAGTTTTGTGCAAGTGGACTCCTTGGCCTTGAAAGAAATCTCACCGTTGGTGAAATAGTGGAACAAGCACTTCATGTTAAGAATCACCTTCAACATGACGAACGTCTCACCAATATTGTATTTATGGGCATTGGTGAGCCGCTTAAAAATTACGATAACGTTGTAAAGGCTGTTAGAATTTTGAATGCAGAATGGGGATTGGGGATTGGGGCACGACACATTACCATCTCAACGGTCGGCATTATAGACGGTATGCACCGATTGGCGCAAGAAGGAATCCAGGTAAATCTTGCGATTTCTCTCCATGCGCACAATGATCTTACCCGGTCAAAGATAATACCATCAAATAAAAAGATAGGCATAAACAACATCGTTGCCGCAGCCAGGGAATATTTCAAAACTACCCGAAGGGATATCAGTTTTGAATATATTTTGATTGACGGTGTGAATGCATCCAAACAAGACGCTGAGTCCCTGGCAAGGCTGCTCAAAGGTGTCCAGTGTAATGTCAATCTGCTTCCTGTAAACCCCGTTGAAGAATTTCATTTAAAACCTCCTTCACAGGAAACAATCGAAATGTTTTGTAAGACATTGGAAAAACATGGCCTTGTTGTCACCCTCCGAAAGAGAAAAGGTGACGATATCAATGCCGCATGTGGCCAACTCAGATTGCAAAGGCATAAATTTTTATGGAAAAAAGAGGAATTATTTGTTAAATAGATAC
>JANLHY010000525.1 GCA_024653795.1 Candidatus Brocadiaceae bacterium
ATTCTAATATGCACACGTTAATCTTGTCGTGACTCTTAGTTTGGGAGGGAAGGGATTTATCTCAGCATAAAGGAGGGAATTTATCTCAGTGCTATCGTATCAAGCTTTCGGACAAAAATCGACTCTATCAGTGGATTATTATTGCTTACCTTTTCTATATCTTCAATCTGAAATCTGGAGTAAAAAGCACACTTTGTTGTAAGAATGACTTTATTTGCATCTTCATTTTCTTTGTGATTTTCTTCATTAAATGGCCATTCACACATCCATTCAACAAGGTGTCTGAGATTGTCAATGAAAATTCCTAAAAGCAATAAACAAAGTGTCAAAAAACCTCCAAGCAGCATACCTGTACCTTTTGGAATTTCCGAAATTTTGCAATTAATTAGTGGCAGTGGTTTTGTAAGATCACCTTGAAATACAAAAACCCATAGAATGGCTAAGGCAAGGGGGAGGGACTGTAAAATGAAACTGAGAAAAGTATAGATATCAAACCTGCGCATTTTTCTATCTCCAATAGGTTGAGATTATTTTGCAGAAGTTTCTAAAGAATTGCTTTACGAGAATTTTACATTTCTCGCAAACACAACACAATAAATTTATTTAAAGCTGCCAAGTATCGATCTCTTATTCAAACACTATGTTTTCACGATAAAAAAGTCAAATGTTACTATTTGTTTATAACACGTTTGAGGATGAGTGGACTTCACACATTTTATAATTATCAGCAACTATTTATGTAGCTGTGTATAGTGGGGAAGTGAGATAGTGGCTGACAAATGTCCGATTGGAACATTCAGAATGGAAAAGAACAAATACTTTGCGATATCTATCAGGCGATAATGAATCCTCGACAACACGAGAAATATACTGACAGTGAGGAGGATGCTAAAGCCATAATTTCCTTGACTTCATATAGGAATTATAGTTCTTCGCAAACGAATTGATACTATTTTGACTGAGCATCAGGCATCCGAGCTTATATCATCGAGCCAAAATTGATCTTCAGTTTTTATCACTTTTGCAATAATCTTGGCGCATGTTTTAGAAGTCACTTGTCCGAATCCATTCTCAAGTTGATCAATCAAATTTTTCATTGTGAAGTTGCAGTTTCTGGCAATATGGTTTTTAACTATACCCCAACAAGTTTCTATTGGCTGAAGCTCCGGGTGATAAGGTGGAGTTCTCATGACTTCGTGACCATGTTTGCGTGCAATTTCATCAATTACATAAGTAGGCTCAGGTGCTAATTTTTTTATTATTTCAACCAATTCAGACTTCAAACAATCTTCTTTACAGAAAATCTTATTTTGTTCTAGCCAAGTCAAAATTCTGTCCTTTGAACTTGAGACTGTTGGCGACGAATACTCTGCCAAGGCATTATGGTACGCTGCGTTATCCATTACTATCAACGATCTATCAGGAATATTAGGGAGGAGTTTTTCAGTGAACCATTTTAAAAACAAGCCAATGTTCATCTGCCCATGATAATCCCCTGTCTTTTTCGTACCCTTAAAAACAAGTTTGGCGCCACGAATCCAACCCGCCTTCGTAATGGCATTAATAATGATGAGCCGTTCGCCTTTTCCTGTTGGCTTTTGAACCCATGGGCCGTCCTCGCCTGAATACCAAATAAAATCATTGCTATGATTCTTATTAACGTATGACTCATCCAAATAAACTTCGGGTCGAACCGTCGCCAGGTCTTTCCCGGGTACTCGATTACTTCTTTTTTTTCTCAAATAACGCTGGCGTGCTGCTACTACATGATCCTTTTCTTTTAGATGCTGTGATCGTGTGCCTTTGCCGAATTCAAATCCCCAGCGATCAAGAGTTCTTGCTAACGTAGCGATATGAAACGATTCATCAGAATTAATTTCTTGAAGAAAATTTCGTATAGTTTCAAGTGTTATATACTCTCCTTTTTGATTTGCTTTGCGGACATATTGCCGAACTCGTTCTTGATGGAAAATGTTGACAGCATAACTACGACGACCTTGAACACTCGGTGGCTTGTCAAGCAGATTTGGGTTCCGATTGTAATCGGACATAATTCTTTTTACTGTCGCCACGCCAACACCTGCTGCACAAGCGGCATGTTCTGCGCTCGATTTCGCTATTTT
>JANLHY010000546.1 GCA_024653795.1 Candidatus Brocadiaceae bacterium
CGTTTGGTTCAAGCCTATCAGTCTTTTTGGCTTGTCTTCATAACGACGCTTAAAGATGTTTGCGTATGCTAATCGTATTATCCAATCTTAGTCCTCACCTCTACCTGGCAGTAGACAGGCGAATCAGACTATCAGGAGGGTATCCGTCTGACGATTTCCACCCCAACCTTTTACGGTTTTCGATACATTGTCGGAAGCGCTTCACACCCGTATGAATACACCATACACGCATGCCTTCCTAAGATACCGGTGGTGAAACATCGGGTTTAGTCAACGGCTGTAATCCATTGCCAAACAGTAACTAAAGCGACCTCGTGTCGCCAATAACGATTGAAATCACAATCAATTGCCCTGATAACTTGAGAAAAGCACTATTATCAGGTAAAATTATCGTGTAGTTCCACATTTATAGCTGAACGAAATATCACTTCTTTGATTCAGGAACTACGGTCAATGTGTGGCGATTCCCATTCCTCAGAACCACAACTTCGACAGGCTTGCCGATTTTTGCAGTATCCAGCGCATATTTATAATCATAAATGTTGGTAATTTTCAGACCGGCAAATTCGACGATGATATCGCCTTCCTTAAAACCAGCCTTGTCTGCCGGTCCGTCTGCCTTAATACCGCCAATTTTTATACCCACAATGTTTTCACTCGAAAAATCCGGGACAGTACCCAGATATGCCCGTTGTGAACCGTGCTGTTCACTGGGCACGCCCTTCCTCTCTACTTTTGCATAAGCAGGGCGTTCCTGACTTTTGGCAAGATCGATAATCATGGATTGGGCAAACTTGGCGATTCTCACCAAGCCGTCATAATTGAGGGTCTCTGGGTCATCGGTAGGCCGATTATAATCCTCGTGACTGCCTGTAAAGAAGTTCATCACAGGGATGCCTTCCGGGTATAGTGCAGTAGTATCCGTTGGCAGGTATGGATCGTGCTGAAGCACAAGATTAAATCCTGCCGCTACATTACGCTTTTCGACCAGCTTGGTCCAATATTCAGACGAATCCATTCCTTGAAGTACGAGGCGATTCTCTTTCAAGCGTCCAACCATATCAAAGTTGATATACGCAGCGATATTTTTAAGGGAAACGGCAGGATGTTTGGCAAAATATGATGACCCAATGATCCCCATCTCTTCTCCAGACCAGAGAACAAAAACAATCCCGCGACGAAAGTTTTGGGGATTTTCGTTTCGTGCCTTAGCCAGGGATGCCGCTAATTCCAATACTGTTGATACGCCGGATGCGTTGTCATCGGCGCCATTATGGACCTGACCTTCCTCACCTTTGCGAGCCAGAGAATCGATCTCTCCATGACCAATGTGATCATAATGAGCGCCCACCATAACATACTCTGGGTTTTCCGTACCTTCCATCGGCGGTAAAAGGCCAAGGACATTGCGGTCTGTCTTTTTCTGCCGCTCAACCACTGCAGAGATATTCACATGGACGTTAGGCAAATCAAAGCTTCCCACGATGTTGCGTTCTTCCTTATCCAGTTGTGATTGAATGGTTGCAAGGTCTTTACCAGAACCGGCAAAGAGGGTTTCGGCGGCTTTCATGCTGATGGAAGCAGCAATTATTCCTGAATCTGCCGCGGCCTTGTCGAACGAAAGTGGTATCAATTCACCTGCATTAGTCGATTTCGGACCGTTAATGACTACTATGGCCTTTGCCCCGCGCTCACGTGCAAGTAGCGCCTTATAGCGCAATCCGGCATAGAGATTGAGTTCCTGGCGTCTCTTCATGTCCACCTCTTCAGGAAGATAGTTGAGCACAAGCACTATCTTGTCTTTGACATTTAAACCAGCATATGAATCGTAGCTAACACCATTATTTCCAGGGACTATTAGTCCATATCCGGCAAAAACCACCTGCCCTTCTACCTCACCATTTGCGGTAAATGAGAGGGGAGTAAAATCCTTGTTTACCTCGAATTTGGTTGTTTCCTTTTCATTACCTTCTTTCCTGATTTGAAGGTGATTTTGACTAGAAACTATTTTTACACCAGAAGTAAAAGGAAACTCTTGAAAATAACTTCCATTGCCACCTATAGCTTTTAACCCGATTTCCTTAAAATAAGCGACAATGTAATCTGATGCCATTTGGGTGCCCCTGGAACCGGTCATCCTGCCTTCCAATTCATCTGAGGCAATATATTTCACTTCGGTACGGAAATCGTCAGCGGTGATTTCTGGAGAAAAATGAGTTTCCGTACCTCCTGTCACAGGTTTGGAGTAAGAAGGTTTGCTGGTAGTGTCCTGTTCGGAACCTTTGGGGATATCAATAATCTGCGCTGGCTGAGACGCCTGCCGCGCAGGCGATGCTTTGATTGCCGCCATAGCAGCATCATGGTCCCATTCAGCCATGAATAATTGTGAATTTCCATTTAACGTCCTGTTAGAAGTCCAGGAAAGGAGTTTCCCGTCTGGAGAAAAAACAGGCAGCCCGTCAAATTTATCGGTAAAGGTTCCTCGTACAGGCTCCTTTTCGCCACGGTTATCAACGATGAACAATTCACAATTTGCGAATCCGAATTTGTTTGAGTGAAAGATTACGTATTCTCCGGAAGGATGGAAATACGGAGCCCACGACATTGATCCGAAATCGGTCAGCCTGCGTATATCTGATCCATCTAACCGCATGGTATAAACGTCGGCAAGCATACCATTTTCATTAAAATGCCGCCATATGATTCTCTCTCCGTCCGGACTGAAAAAAGGCCCGCCGTCATACCCTGGCCAGTTGGTTAACCTCTTTTGGTCAGAGCCGTCGGCATTCATAATATAAATCTCGCCAAAATATGCAGGGTCTTTTCCAAATTGTTTGCGTTCCTCCGGTGAAAGCTTATCGAGCGGATAGGCATCCCGCAAAGAGCAGAAGACAATTTTGGCGCCGTCAGGCGAATAAGCGCCTTCCGCATCGTAGCCAGTGGTGTTCGTTAATTGCTTTAATTTGCTCCCATCCCGCTGTGCCGAGAAGATATCGTAGCGCTCATCGTAATCCCAGGTAAAGCGACGTTCTTTTCCCGTAGCACGGAACTCAATTTCTGCCTGTTGTTTTGCCTTTGCTCCTGGGTCAAGGTGGGTCGAGGCAAAGAGCGCCTCATTGGTGCCCGGTCTGCAAAATGAGCAGGTAGTCTTGCCCGTTCCGGGCGAAACACGATGGGTGTCGCCTGTCTCAAGACTTAGCAAGTAAATCTGGAAAAAAGGGTTTTCAGGTTCCCGTTCGCTCTGAAAAATCAATGCCTTTCCGTCTTCTGAAAAATACCCTTCACCCGCGCGTTTACCCTCATAGGTCAACTGCCGGATGTTTTTCAGAAATTGCGACTCACCCGTTACTGCCCCATATGATTCTCTTAAATCAGAAAGTAAAAATGTAACCGCAAATAGCGCGGTAAAAATACCGATTAATTTCATTCGCATCATAGCAATAATCTCCTTATTTTAACGTACAGGAATTTCAATCTTTTGTGATTCCCCTCTAGAAAGAGGGGAGCTTAAAAGTCGCTGCCAAAGGCAGCCTAATTTAAAATTCTATGCCAATCAAATATGAACTCCATGTCATTTTACCTATTGCTTCAGCAAAAAGCAAATAACGATGTATAGGGATAACTTAAATATGGGGCGGCAAAATTATGTGTTTGTACATCAGTGAATTAGGATGCCGTTGGCAGTAGCATATTATCCACAAAACACGCAAAAAGAAACGAATGGAATTTAGCGAATTTCGTGTCTTTCGCGGTCAAATTGGAATTCCAAACATAAACTTAGATAAAGATTTCCTCCTGAGTTAACGCTTGAAATGTTGAAAAATAGGGGGAAAAAAATTGGGGTCTTTTCAGGCTGTCCGAGAATGCAGTTTTCCTTTATTTATTCATTCATTGCAAGAGGGATAATTTTATTGAGGTAATCCAGCCCCCTGATATAATGAAG
>JANLHY010000179.1 GCA_024653795.1 Candidatus Brocadiaceae bacterium
GTTCATATGGCAAAGCGAGTTATCTGTAATGAAAATTGAAAGACGAGAGAAAGAGAAAGCAACAATATTATCACTTACGGGGGATTTGGTTTACGAGGGAATGGATGAACTTGAAAATCAATTTAAGGTATCGTGTGACAATGCCTATCATGTCATAATGGATCTTGCGCACACAAAATACATTTCCGCTAAGGCATTGGGCATAATGGCATTTTATGTAAAACACCTTAGAGACAAACAAAAAGGGTTAAAGTTAATTCATGTTAATGAAAATATAAAAAACTTGCTTGCCATTACAGGTTTATTCAAACTTATCGAAATATTTGACGATGAAGATGCTGCGTTGGCAAGCCTGGGGCCTCAGGTTGGAAAATTAGAGAAAATGCTTTTATGGTCAAAAGAGAATTTTATTTAGAAATTTGTTTAATGAGGTAAATACAACTATGTCTGACTTGATAACACAGGAACAAACACCACCGGTAATGGAAATCCGTGAACAAACAGCATGTCCGTTAGTTGTCGTTGGCAAAGAATCAAAGAATAAGAAATTCTCATTACCGAAGGTAGACATTTCTAAAATTGTTTTATTGCTTCGGCGATATGGAGTTACGGTAGCCATGAATCTCGTAATCCTGGGGGTGGTCTGTCTTTTGTTCTTCTTCCAAATAAAATGGAATAAAGCGGGGAATAAGGTTGTGGGACGTATTGACGAAGAAAAGGTAATCGAAAACCTTATAAAAAAGTTAGATAAGGATACGAATAAAACAGCGCGACAAACGCAGACAAAGGAAAACAACCTTGTACGGCAAGAAAAAGAAGTATCAGATTCAAAGAATGAATCTCGTCCAGTGAAAGTGGATAACTCGAGATACGTGATCGAGGCAAATGGATTATACGAACAGGAAGACTATAGAGGCGCAGCAGCTTTTTATGAAAAAGGGCTGGATAAATCAATGCCTTTTTTAAATGAGGATTTTGTGATGTACCGCATGGGAGATTGCTATTTAATGTCTGGAAGATATGAGGAAGCAGCAGAAGTGTTTCAGACATTAAATAACGATTACATTAACAGCCCGTATTATTTTAAAAGCCGGCTGAAAGCGGGAGAATGTTATGCGGGAATGGGCGAATTTGGAAAAGCAAGAAAAACGCTTTATACGGTTGTTGCACAGGAAGGAAAATGCAGTTCCAACGACGATAAGTCGGTCGTTGTAGACGCTTATTTTAAGATAGCAGATTATTATATGAAGGAAGCACAGCGACTTCGTAAGGCAACCGCCGTTGGAACCGGAAGCTCTAACCGATCATTAGCTTCAAAATAAGTTGATTAAATTGTTTGGATAAGAAAATGAATAGAAAGTTACTTGTCACATCGTGTATGGCTTTGTGTGGTTTTATAGGGATATTTACCATTTCCCTGGTAACTGCCGCCCCATTACGGGGAGAGGGAATGCCATCTGATTCATATAATATAAACGAAAAACTGAATATAGAAAAACGCAATCTGGAAAAGCTCCGGACGCAATTACAGATATTAGAAACACAAAAGAATGAGGAAAAGCAGGTTCAGAAAATCGAGCCTCAAAATGCTGAGCAAGAGAATAGTAAGCAATTAAACAAGGCTCCGATTGTAATCAATCCAAATGAAAATATTGTGCTGACGAAAGAAACAGGTGAATATGGCGTGTCCGTATATTCGATTGATGCAACCCAGGTAAAGATAACAGATATATTACAAGCGTTATCCGCAAGTTTTGGTAAGAGTATTATTGTGGATGAAGATGTTGATTCTGCCTACTTGTCCTCTTACGTAAATATTTCAATTCAAAAAAGTCCTTTGCAAGATATATTAGAGGTGGTTCTCGGCATACGCGGGTTGGAATTTATTCAAAATGAGGATTCCATATATGTTATTGCCTTGTCGAAGCTCAACGAGGATACTGCCTTTGAATATTATCGGGACAAAGGTGTGCGGCTTTATCAAAAGGCACAATTAAAATATCCAAATGATCATAGGGTTGCAAAGGCATATTTAGAGCTGGGAAATTATTATTATGATCTCGGCTTTAATTTTCTCGCACTGCAGGAATATAAAATCATATTAGAAAAATATAAAGAACATCAATTAACAAATGAAGCATTGTTCAAAACAGGCCGGTGCTATGACAGACTAAAGGATTTTGAAAATGCCAGACGTGCCTATTTCCAATTCATGTATAGTTATCCAAAAGATCCGCTCGTTGATGACGCCCTTTTGTCAATAGGAGATTCCTTGGTTGAACAAGGTCTTTACCACAAAGCAATAGATATCTATGAAAGGGTTATTCGCGAATATCCTAATGAAGATACAGCTTGTAGAGCCCAATTCAATATGGCAAAGGCCTATGTAACAATGGGTAATTATAGAGGCGCACTACAATCTTTTTTGCAAGCAAGAGAGAAATACGATTCGGGTCAAATGAGGTTTGAGATTGAATATCAAATTGGTAATTGCTTGTTTTTATTGAATGAGTACCAGGATGCCGGCAGTGTTTTAGTGAATCTCTTAGTGATCGAACCAGGAGGAGAAGGAGAACTTATGGAAAACGCTAGTTTCCTGCTCGGCGATTGTTTCTACAAACAAAATAATTATCTGGCTGCGTTTCAAATATTCAGAAGAGCAATAGATACCTATTCAAAGAGCAATAAAGTTCCCTATGGGATTTACTTTATGGGGAAAAGTTTAAGCGCTATGAATATGCCAGATTCGGCAATACAGACATTTCGCGATGGAATGCAAGCATACCCGGACCATGGTTACGCCCGTAAGATGGCATTAGATATTGGGAATTGTTATTTTGACAGAGGTGATTATAATTTGGCTTATCATGCTTTTAGTAATTTTGTAAAGCAGTATCCCAACAGTGAACTGGTGGTCGAAGGTATGATAGGGATGGCGAATGCGCTCTTTCATGGCAAAAAGTATGATGAGGCAATAAATAGGTATCATGAGTTATTAAAGGCCAATGATGAAGAAAAAATAAGGCGATATGCATTTAAACGTATCGGCGATTGTTACAAATCCATGGGGAAGTTAGAACAGGCATTAAAGGCATATCTCATGGGTTTGGACAAAGATGAAGTCACCCCAAAATCGCTGTTACATACTGATTCCTCCCTGGATGAGACAACAAGTAATACACAACCTTTGTAAAAATATTAAAATTCACCTGCCTAAATACCCGAGTTCCGACTCAATTTTATACACTAGTGTATAATTTCGGGTTGGAATTCAGGTAATTAGGTTTAAATTGTCGGCATGCCAAATCTTAAAATGTCTAATATTTCAACAGTATTTATTTACCCATGAAGAGAAATTAATTCTCCTTCCGCATTAACATGGACATGGTCGTTTTCAGTTAAAAATGTAGTGTCGAAGCACCCATTGTTAGCTGTTCTACACATACCCCCTGGTAACCCCTTGCGAACAGGCATTGTATGGCAATACCACCTACTTCTTTACGGCTTATTATCGGATAAATTAGGTATTCGGCAACTATTTCTATATTGCATGTAGTGGCAATTCATGAATTGCCACTACA
>JANLHY010000568.1 GCA_024653795.1 Candidatus Brocadiaceae bacterium
GGACAGCAGCGCGGAGGCTTACATCGACATAGAATATCTTGCCTATCTTGTAGAACGGTTTGCAGAGAAGTTTACCACGGAAAAGACACAGAATATCACAGATAAGGTATAAAATATTATTAATTATAAAGGAAATACACGATGGCCAATTGCTGGAAGTGTGGTCGCTATCTCGGAGAAAAAGATGAGTGGAAAAAGATGACAACTGCCAGGGGAGACATCTGTATTCTCTGCTATAACAAGGCAAAAGAGGTTGATGAACCTCGTATAAAAGCCGATATGGATGAATTTCTCAAGGAATAAAATCATAAAGTTTTTCGGAATTTCAACCTTTAGTTTCTAAAAAATAATACCTTTGCGCACTTTGCGCCTTTGCGGTGAACTATTACCGTTAACCGTATTTTCATTGACTCCACAAAAATATTTTGTTATAGGTTAGTAGTATGTTCTTTTAATCAATCCCGTCATACCTTTTTCTGAAAAGGAGGAAGACCATGCGAAGATATGCCTTGTCCTTTCTTGCAGCATTAGCAACAATACCCATTGCTGGTACAGTTATCGCAGACAATAAAGGCACACCGCCAGCCATTGTCTGGGAAAAAACCCTTGAAGATGCAATAGCAAAGGCAAAAACAACGGGGACACCTATTCTGCTGGATTTCTTTGTGCCCACCTGAACAGGCTGCAAAACCTTGGGTACCGTGACGTATCCTGACACTACAGTAGCCGATTACATCAGCAAAAATTTCATTCCCTTGCAAATCAATGTACAAGCCAATTCAGAAATTGCCGGCAAATATCGGGTATTTTGGACGCCGACTATCCTTGTTCTCGATTCCAACGGTACGGAATATTATCGTTTCAATGGTTTTCTGCCACCCGATGAATTCATTCCACAATTGGAATTTGGATTAGGTGCGATGGCGTTGGAAAAGCAGGATTATAAAACCGCAAGCATTCAATTGAAATCGGTAGTTGACAAATACACAAGGAGCGATATTGCACCGGAGGCACAGTATTGGTTTGGTGTTTCGGAATATAAGGCGTCACATAACGTGGAGGCATTATTAAATGCCTGGAGAAAGCTCAAGAAGGATTATCCCAACAGCATTTGGGCGAAGAAGGTATTCTTTGTAAAGTAGTATTATTCCGACGTATCTTTTCTTTTGGGGATCTCAAGTTATTCCGTTTAAGTCCCCCTTAACAAAGGGGGATTCAGGGGGTTGTGTTTTTTCCGGGCTATCCCCGTTTTCACGAGGACAAGTTTACAACCCC
>JANLHY010000316.1 GCA_024653795.1 Candidatus Brocadiaceae bacterium
ATTGAGAGCGAACAAGCTAATGAAACAGCAGAGGTCGCTGCTTAGGAGAAAAAATGGACGCCACTGAAAAAATTTCAACTAAAAACTTGACAAGCTCCAGTGTATAGTGCCAGTGTCAGTAAACACACCCCTCATTCGACTGATCCTTCGACAAGCTCAGGACGAAGGCTTATGACGTGGTCTTGATTAAGGGGAGTCGGACACGGGCAACGGACACGTCTTACGACAAATCAAGCCTTACTCCCGTCCTCTTTATCTCTTCAGCAAACATTTCTCCGTTATCAAAATCCTCTGGCCTAAAAGGAATTGGCTCTATCCTGCTATCAAATTTTCTTCTCATCGGAATAATCCTTCTGCGATCTTCAAATCTGTCTCCTGTAAAATCAGGTGAAACCAACGCAATGTCAATATCGCTCCATTCCTTCGCCGTTCCCTTTACAAAAGAGCCAAAGATGATTGCCTCTTGTATCTTGATACCGTTCTTTTTTAATTCCTCAATATATCTTTTCACTACTTCTATGATTGAATCTGTCGCAATAGCCATTCCTTCATCTCCTTGATCTTGATTAGATACCTTTCAAAATCTTTTCAATAGTCAAATGCACAAAGAATAACGAATAAGAATAATCTCCTTTCTCGAAAAGATGGTTTGCAACTTCCCAGTCGTCTTCGGAAGATTCAAGCCAGTATTGAACGCTTTTTTTCTGTTTTTCGTCCATAGTTTTCTCCGGTAATTTGTTCGTTGTTCGTGACCGTTATCCGTGTCCGTTAAACACACCCCTTACCCCTCTTTTTAGAGGGGAAATCTCGGGCAACGGACCCGTCTCACGAAAAAAGCCTCTCCCTTATCCTCTTTGCCTTTTCCGGCATGGCTTTGTAAAAGAATTCCATTTTTCTTTCACCCCGTTGGGGTTGATTATGTGTTATGTCCCTGTCCAGGGGCTTCACCCCTGGCTATTAGCTGTCTGCCCTTTGGGCATTTTAATCTAATGTTAAGGAATTTCAAACCGACCATGTAGTGGCAATTCATGAATTGCCACTACAGTATTATAA
>JANLHY010000582.1 GCA_024653795.1 Candidatus Brocadiaceae bacterium
TTATAACTATTATCTCTGATTTGAATTTGTAATTCCTCTCCTATTTTGGCGTATCGAGATTGTATAAGGCACAAACCAATGTTTTTGTTTGTGGATGGACTAAATGAACCACTGGTAACCTTACCAATCATCTCGTTTCCTTTAAAAACAAGATAATCATGACGGGGAATGCCGCGGTCTATCATCTCAAATCCAACCAGTTTTCTGTCAATACCTTTTGTCTTTTGTCTTGATAAAAACTCTTTACCAATAAAATCACCTTTATCAAATTTCACCGTCCAATCGATGGTCGTCTCAAGGGGTGTAATTGTTTCATCCATATCGTTTCCGTCCAACAAAAGACATGCCTCTAATCTCAGTGTGTCCCTTGCGCCAAAACCAATCGGTTTTAGACCATTCTGCTCGTTCTTTTCGATGAGCAGATTCCACAGTTTTACGACCTGTTCTGAATCTACAAATATCTCAAAACCATCTTCACCGGTATATCCCGTTCGGGATATTATTATTCGTGTACCGTCCCACACATAATCATCGAAGGAAAACCTTTTTATGTAATCAAATTTACTGTTTAGCGCAATTCCAAGCATATGGGCGGATTCAGGGCCTTGCAATGCGATGAGCGATATATTGTCGGTCAAATCCTTTATTTCAATTGGTTGATAGTTTGCGGCCTGCTTTTGCAGCCATATAAGGTCTTTTTCTGTATTAGAGCAATTCACCACCAGCATGAAATTTTTTTTGTGCCATTTGTAGACGAGGATATCGTCTATAATTCCGCCTTGTTCATTGCAAATGGGGGTATAGAGAACTTGTTTATCAGCAAGTTGACCTGCATCGTTTGTGATAATTTGTTGAATGAATGGAAATGCCGTGTCTCCTGAAACCTCAAATCTCCCCATATGAGAGATATCGAAAAGACCGGCATTTTTTCTTACACAGTGGTGTTCGTTAATGATACTGTCGTACTGGAGGGGCATTACATAGCCATAAAAAGACACCATCTTGGCATTGCATGTAAGATGCGTATCATACAGTTGTGTCTTTTTCATGGTTCGTACATGCTATTTATTCATCGTCGTACTTGTAACCACAGGTTGGCTTAAGATGATAAAAATAATCACTTTCATTATAGGGGTAGAGTGAACACATAAGTGGTTTTTGATCGTATACATTACACAGGGAGAGTCCATTTTCATCATAGCCAAGATGCTGACATTTAAGCGATGCATGACAACACCGCCCGCACCGCAGACAATCCCCTTTTCGTCTCTTTATGGAAGTATAAATTTCCCGTTTATTGAAGACATAGGAAGTCCTTCTCCATGCCTGAAACAAAAGTGCAGAAAAGAAAATATCTATCCTCTGTGTTACTTGCTGAATCTTTTGTACGATGCTATGAATCTTTTTTATTTCAAGCTTGTTAATGAACTCTGTCATGAGTTTTTACCCTTTTTTATAAAAGATTGAATGTAAAAAAATTTTATCCACATTTCATAACAAATTTATATACTCCAGTCAAGATAAATGACCATAAATAAGAAAATTGTTATGCGCCACTTATCAGAAACAATGAACTTGAAATTTGAACTTAACGCCTTCGGCGGTGGACCGAATGGCTCTTCCATTACCTTCCTCTCCAAAGGCTTCTCGAATGATTCCCTTAACCTGTTCAAACGTCTTTGTCGCTTGAACCCCATAATACCTTATCCTTTTAAATTAAACCCTTTCGGAAGTATATGCTGAATCATCCTCCCTATAAACGTATACACATCCACTCGTTCTTCTTCTACCCTCTCTGTCTTATGCGACCAACAATGATATCTTACTGTCTCCCCGTCACCTGTCTGCGTGCAACGCACAGGCAGATATCCATCTATCCTCCTTATCGATATCGGTGGACTCACCACGTATTTTGCCAAATATCTCGCCAAACTCTCATATCATCCTGGCACTTCCCCCTTCTGTACATTTGCTACAAACCCATTCGGATAACTCTTATAACATTCATCCACTACTCGCTACACGAGCTTGTCAAGTTTTTAGTTGAAATTTTTTCAGTGGCGTCCATTTTTTCTCCTAAGCAGCGACCTCTGCTGTTTCATTAGCTTGTTCGCTCTCAAT
>JANLHY010000590.1 GCA_024653795.1 Candidatus Brocadiaceae bacterium
ATCAAATATTCTCTTATCCTTCGACATTCATTATTCCTTGTTCGATATTCGATATTGGACTCCATGTAAAAAATATCAAAAACAACTTAGCGCTTATGAACCTTGTCCCCTCACCCCCACCTGTCCTCCCCCATCAAGAGGGAGGAACTCATTGTTTGAAATTACTGAACATCAAGGCTTTAACAGGCACTAGCTGAAATCCTGCTCATTCTCGCCCGAAGTAAAAATAACGCCCGATGGTGAAGCTGGGATACCCTTGATTCCGAAATGCCTATCAATTGACTAATTTCCCTCAGCATTAAATCTTCATAATAATACATTGTTATTACCAGCCTTTCCCGTTTTGGTAATTCTGAAATGGCATTGGCTAACAAGGTTTTTTCTTCCTGTGTTTCTAAAGAACTTAACGGGTCATTAAACTTTGTATCCTTAATTTGTTGATTTCTGTCCTCTCTCGAATTGTCTTCAGATTTTTGATTGTACTCTTCCAACGAAAGGAATGTGCTAAAACTAATTTCTGACAATAATTTATCCCACTCCGCAGGATTTATTTTGAGCACTGCTGCAATCTCATCCGATCGGGGCGGCCTGTTTAACTTTTGTTCCAATGAAATGTATGTGTCTCTAACCATTGTTGCCTTATCCCGCACAGAACGAGGCAACCAGTCCTGAGACCTTAAGTAGTCTAAAATTGCGCCCCGAATACGAGAAATAGCGTACGTGCCAAATTTTGTATCCTTCTTTGAGTCATACCTTTCCGATGCATCTATTAATCCCAAAATGCCATACTCTATAAGATCCTCTTTGTCTACAAAAGGAGGTAAATAAACCATAATCTTACCTACCACATATTTAACCAATGAAAGGGACTCTATGATTAATTTATCACGCCTCATTAAACCTTCCCGTGTATAGCTCGATTTTACTTTAGTCGCAGTACCCATTTTCATTTCCCCTTAAATAAAGTCAGAAAGTCCCCTCTTGGGAGGGGATTTAGGGGTGGGTAAGGCGGTAATTCGTGAAATATTCACTGAGATTTCACGACCAAGGAACCCACCCCGAACCCC
>JANLHY010000597.1 GCA_024653795.1 Candidatus Brocadiaceae bacterium
CCCTATTTTACAAGTACTTACGGATTCTGATTACAAAAAAGAACCTTCCATTCTTCATAAACAATTGCCTTTGTTCAACTTATAACCGGACACTAGTGAGGTATTATATTAATCATTTTTTGTGAATCAAGATTTTTCTTAAATATCATATTCTTAAAAAACTGCTTGGAATTTAAAAGAGATAAACAAAAAAGATTGTATGGAAAAGTAATTATTTAAAAAAATACAGCGCTGACAAAACCAATCAGGGCGACAAAGACCCCTCCCCAAACGACCAGCCAGCCCAGGTGTGTCCGCATCATATTCTCGACGATTTCTTTTACACGCTGGGGCGTAAGTTCGTTTAATGTGGTGTCCACCATAGCGCTGATTTTGGACTTGAATGTTCCAAAATCAGTTTCTTTTCGTAAGACCGAGGCTATGTCGATATTGGATAAAATTTCTGATGCCTGTCTTTCAAACTCCATTTTGAATGGATTCCGCAGAGGCTCTAAGGCCTTTTCTCCGCCGAACAATTTAAACATGCCGCCAAATGAGGAGTCTTTAATTACCGTTACGAAACCACCGAACATTTTATCAAAATCGATTTTATCCATGATCAATTCAGGCTGTATTGTGTGAGGTAATGCACCATGGGTGACCTTGACAAAATTTTCTTCAGAAATCAAATTGGTCAGGAAACTTTTATTCGCAAGTATTTTTAATTTACTTAAGTCCATCCATGGGGTTTCTTTCTCAAATACCAGCGTAGGGAGGCTGTATGAAATCGCCTCTGTTTTTTCTTCTGTCATTTCAACATCTCCTGTTTCGTAGAGTGACATAAAATGTATCAATCCGTAGCAATTTCGCCATGCTATGAGTTTATTATTGTCTTATCCTGGAGTCAAGAAATAAGAATGCACCACATAGTATTACTTTGTAAAAACTTCTTTTTTTAGTAAGTTTTTATAAACCACAAAGTCACAAAGGACACAAAGAAGTCCAAGTTTTTTTTTGTGCTCTTTGTGTCTTTGTGGTTAAATTCATTTTGGTTTCGGGGTAGCTGCGCTATGAAATGTTATCGGTGGATTAGTTTTATAAGTAACGTTATTGATACCTTCGTGAATTCTTGGTATCATCTTTTTTATGAACGATACATCTGAAACAGACTTTATAAAATTTCTCGGCACTGCCGGCGCCAGGATTGTCGTGTCCAAGCAACTTCGCGCCTCCGGTGGGATGTGGTATTCCTTAGACGGCTTCAATGTGCTGGTGGATCCAGGTCCCGGGTGTCTGGTGAGGTGCATTTCAAGCAGGCCAAAGATGGATCCAATGAAATTGGACGCCATTATCCTCACCCACAGACACCTTGATCATGCCGCCGATGTGAATGTAATGATTGAGGCAATGACTGAAGGGGGATTTAAGAAACGTGGTGTACTTTTTACACCTGAGGATGCTTTAACAGAAGACCCGGTTGTTTTCAAATATGTAAGAAACTACATATCTCGCATAGAAATTATAAAAGAAGGCGGAAGATATAGGTTGTCCGATACAGTTTCGTTCGAAACTCCTTTAAAACACCACCATCCGAGTGAGACATACGGCATAAATTTTTTTACTTCAAAGTACACGATTTCGCTGATTGTGGATACCCGCTATTTCCCGGAATTATTAAAACACTACAAAGGTGATGTGTTAATAGTAAATGTAGTCCGTTATACGGTGGATAAAGACACCCAAAAATGGCTTTACCATTTGAGTATTAAGGATGTGAAGGAAATTGTAATGGCACTGAAACCAAAGGTAACAATCTTAAATCATTTTGGTATGACAATGATCAAGGCACAGCCGCGTGTGGTTGCAGAGCAATTATCGAAGGAAACAGGGTTAAAAATTATAGCCGCCGGAGATGGAATGAAATTTAATCTTATTCCCGTCTCGTGACTATATAATCTGCTAATTCGTAGAGGGCTGTTTTATATTTGGAATCCGGCAGCGGGGCGATCTCTTCCTGTGCCTGCTTGACGATATTTTTGGCAGTATTGAAGGCATATTCTACCGCATCATGTTTTGTTAAGAGTTCAATAATAGCGCTCTTGGTATCTTTTCCATTATGCTGGAAAATCAGTTCCCGCGCTGATTCAAGCTTATTTCTCGGAAGTTGATTAACCAGCCGGATAAGCGGTAACGTAAGCTTCCCCTTCTCTATATCAGAGTTTAGTGATTTACCAATCTCTTCTTCTGTGCCCATCACGTCAAGGCAATCATCTACGATTTGAAAAGCAATGCCAATTTTTAAACCGTAATTGGATAACATATCCGATACCTTTCGATTCGCTCCGGCAAATGTTGCCCCTAGACGACAGCTTGCAGCGCAGAGAGAAGCTGTTTTTCGCTCAATAATATCGAAATAATCACTTTCGCTGAGTCCAATATCGTACCGCCTTTGAAGTTGAATGAGTTCGCCTTCGGACATGATATTAACGGTCTGCGAAAGCAGCAGGGTTGCAACCTGTGAGTCAAGGGCAGAAAGTATCGTAAACCCTCTTGAAAATAGATAATCACCAAACAGGATGGATATTTCCCTTCCCCATTTTGAATTTACACTTTCAACGTGCCGCCTCATAGAGGCTTCGTCGATAATATCATCGTGAACAAGGGTAGCGGTATGAACCATTTCCACAACGACTGCGATATCTATGTGTTGGGGCGCTATTTCTCCTACGCATTTACCGGCTAACAATACTAAAGCAGGGCGCAACCTTTTCCCTTTGTACTTGCCAATATGGGAAATAAGGTCGGCTAATGAATTGGTTTCGGGTTTTAGTTCCTTATGGAATCGGGTTTCAACCTCATCCATAAGGGCTTTTATCGGGCCAAATATATTTGCAGTTTCCACAGTTAACCATGTCCTTTTCAGTCATTGATGAAAATAAAGAGAAGTTATAATATCAAGCAATATTTAAAAAGTCAAACTTCTTTTTTAACTTACAGACAGCGTTGAAGGCATCGTCCGGTGTGACTGAATTAATGCACGCAACATGGTCACATGTCCGCTTTTCACAAGGGCTGCAGGGGATGTCTTTTCTTACTACCACGGCATTATCATTGTAGGGAGCATAAATAACAGGATCTTTGGGCCCAAAAATCGCAACCGTGGGAATTCCGATGCATGAAGCAATATGGGTAGGTCCGGTATCACTGCCGATAAAAAGATGCGCATGCTGCAACAATGTTATCAATTGTTTTACCGATGTCTTGCAGGCTATTGTGGCCTGATAACGCAGAAAAGACACGATTTCCTCTACGATTTTGTGTTCCTGATCACTCCAGGTAAAAATAACCGAATAACCGAGTTCCTGTATTAATCTGTCAGCCAGATTGGCATAATTTTTAGGCGGCCATCGCTTATATTTCCCAAACAGGCTTGTCCCCGGATGAATTATTGCAATAGATTTTTGATTCAGATGATTTTGATGAATAAAATCTTCGATATAAATGCGGTCAGTATCCGGGATAGAAAATACTGGTCTTTGATAATGTGCTTTTATATTCAGACCACGTAAAAGATTGAGATATTTATCAACCCTGTGCATCTTCTTTTGTTGCAGGGTAATCCGTAAATTGGTAAAAATAAAATTGAATTCCTTGCAATATCCTTTGGGAAAACCAATTCGAGTCTTTGCATTACTCAAATACGTTAACAAACCGCTCTTAAAATTACCGTGAAAATCCAATGCAACGTCATATTTCTCATCCCTTAATTTTTTAAGAAACATTCGTGCTTCTGAAATTATCTTAAAATATTTTTGTGGATATTTTAAATAGCTTTGCCATTGTCTTCTCGGAAAGACAATGACCTCGTCTATTCCGGGAAGACATTCGACCAAGTCTTTGTGTTTATCCTCTACAAGCCACGTAATACGGGCAGAAGGGAATGCCATTCTCAAATTTATTACTGCAGGCATAACATGGACGATATCGCCCATTGCGCCCAAACGAACAACCAGGATATTTTCTGGATTATTGGATTGTCTTTCCATCTATAATATTACTGTGTAAAAATTTCTTTTCCCCATTTTCACGAGGACAAGCTTGGGTAAGTTTTTACACCCTTTATCCCCCCTTGCGAAGGGGGGGAAAGAGAGGGGTTCTTTAGTTGCGGCTCCGTTGCGCTATGGATACGTTAAAAGAGTGTATCAGTTCACCCCCATCCCCTAACCCCTCCCACCAGGGGCGGGGGAAAAACGTTTCCTCCCCCTGTCCCCCTCATTGAGGGGGATAAAGGGGGAGGAGGGAGGTCAGGTGGGGGTGCTGAACTGCTACAAAAGAGTTTATATAAAACGATTCGTTTGCTACTATAATCCTTATAAAACCCCATTTCAATAACAATTCTACTCAATTTGGGTTTGTATTCGTTTATATCTTCATATATAATTTCTGTAATATGTGTTTTCAAACAATTCCGTGAATAGAATATACGCGGTGAATTATTCCGGTGACCATTATGTCACAAAAACTAAAAATACCAGCATCCTTTGCAATAGTTAAGAGAGGGAATACGACCTTATTTGTAAAGGAAAAGTACAAAGAGAGTCTCCTCCGCATTGTTTTGGATAAAGAATTTCTGCATAAAAGTGGTAATAATGCCCCGGTAAAATGTGGAAGGGGAAGTTATTTGTCTGTGCCTATTACAGAAAACAGCACGGAACGGTTTGTTATTAGGGACTACAGACACGGTGGTTTATTGGGCAAGTTTTTTGGCGGAGTTTTTTTCAAAGAGAACAGGCCTTTAAACGAGATATATATAAGTGAAATCACCTTTCAAAGGGGCGTACCATCCGCCGAAGTGATTGCTATAGCCAAGCGAAGACTATGGGGCATATTTTATAAGGCAAAGTTTATATCAAAGGAGATAACTGGCGCTGTAGACATAATCGAATTCCTCAAAAAATTTTCGGCAGAATTCATACAGACTTACAAAAAGCCAGTAATCTTTGCCCTCGTAAAACTGATAAGGAATATGCACGATGCGGGTATCTATCATGCAGATTTGCACCTAAAAAATATACTCCTGAAAAAAGATTCGAATGGTGAGTTTACTGCATATATCATAGACCTGGATAAATCAGTCGTTTTAAATAAGATGGATATTCAGCAAAAGATGAAGAATTTGTTGCGTCTGGATCGCTCTCTTGACAAACTGCGTTGGCTATCAGGGAAGACACACTCATATCAAAAAAACAGGAAGGTCGATGGAAGTAACCACGCCTCACCCCTCCCTCGATGGGAGAGGACAAAGGGGAGGGAGAAACAAGGATTTCCTAATATGGATTATCAATATAACGTACCAGCTTCCCATGTCAACGAATCAGGAGAATTTTTTGGACAAAAAATAGCTTCCATTTCCAGGACGGATAGACTCAGGTTTTTTAAGGCTTACATGTTATTTGGTACTGCGATTGACAGGGATTGGAAAAAGTATATTCGTCAATATCGGACGCATTACTCTCTGCACAAGTTCTGGTGGCGTGTATCAGGTCTTTCAAGAAGCAATCCAGGGAAAGACGAATTACGGTGGGAAAGTTTTTCCGAGTTTCTCTTCGTGAAATCAGTAATTTAAGGACATAACTATGCTCATACAAAATATTATGGGTCCAATCATTGCATATTTCATAGGCAGCATCCCCTTTGGATTTTTACTGACGAAATTTATGAAAGACATCGATATCCGTCAGGTTGGGAGCGGTAATCCTGGTGCAACAAATGTTGCAAGGGTCTTGGGGAAACCGTATGGTATATTGGTGTTTTTCTTAGATATGCTCAAAGGTTTTCTCCCAGTGTATTTTTTTGATCGGCTGTTTTCGGGTTACGGACACAATCTGGCGTTGATATTATGCGGGGTGGGGGTAATATGTGGCCATACTTTCCCCATTTTTCTGGGTTTCAAGGGAGGAAAGGCCGCAGCAACGGGCTGTGGTGTGTTTCTGTGGTTAGCCCCGGTGCCGCTCTTTATTGCTCTTGCAGTGTGGTCATTGACGGTTTTTATTTCCCGTTACATATCTCTGGGATCCATGATTAGTTCAATAGCGCTGGTGGCAAGTATAATACTATTTGGCAACGAACCTTTTGGCCACGGACTCTACCTGACATTATTTTCAATATTCATCTCGATGCTTCTTGTTGTTCGTCACAAATCCAATATAAAAAGAATTCTGAATGGCACCGAAAGCAAAATCGGCAAGAAGGTTAAATCCCATGATTTCGATGAAAATTAGTAAATTTACCCACGAAAGACACGAAACATACGAAATCCCTTTCGCGTACTTTAGCGTATTTCGTGGGCATCTCTATTAATAAAAATTCCTTGACCTTTGAAAGGCGTGGGGTATAGTATTTTCCTGGGTGGATGATCACCGGTCCAAATACCAAGGAAGAGGTTGGAAAACCTTGGGGCGTCAGGACAACGGCCACAGAGCCTCATTCAATCCCATTTTGGGAGCGCCTACCTCCTTGTGACATCCACCCCTTAAATTTTTCAGAAGGATAAAGACGCCATTGGACAGTCTTAACCTAAAACAGGGAGGTGATAAGTGACAAAAATTGTCAAAAGTAGGGAGGTTAGTTGGCTTTTCAGCCAGAGTTGGGATAAACGAAATACTTCGTCTATAATCCCAAAAAAGGACAAAAAGCGAAATATTTCGCTTATGAACGAGTTGGGTGCAATTATAAAAAGATGAACAGAAGAAGAACAGATGGTGACGAGACTTGGAGCCGACTTTTGAACTGGGCAAAAGGACAAAAGTCAAGTGAGCAACTCGCTGCACAGTATGTTGAGAGTGGATGGCTTTAAATCAGTTGACCCATCACATCCCCTTGGAGGTAAAGACGGACTTAAAGATATAATAGCTGTCAAAGATAATATTACTTGGATAGGGGCTGCATATTTTCCACGAGGACAAAAAAAATATCATATTTTTAAATAGGGCCAGCGACCGTTTATTGGCAGACAGATAATAGTCGCTGTCCCTGTTATTCCCCTATTATTACAACAACATAACCGTCTCCGTTGAGACCTTTAACAAAAATCATAAATGTTTTTTACGATTTTCCACCATAGGTGGAAGACTTTACAATAGAGGAGGGATGTTATGAAGGCTGTTGTCTTTTATGAAAATGGCGGAGTAGACAAGTTAACTTACACAGATGTGGAGAAACCAAAGATTTCTCCCTATGAAGTGCTGGTGAAGGTGCGGGCATGCGCATTGAATCATCTCGATATCTGGGTAAGGCAGGGGTTGCCCGGCATAGAAATCCCCATGCCGCATATCCCGGGCAGTGATAGTGTCGGCGAGGTGGCAGAGGTAGGTATGGAGGTGAAGAAATTCAGGGTGGGTGACAGGGTGCTCGTTGCCCCCGGCGTTCGTTGCAGAAAGTGTGTGTATTGCATTACGAACAACGACAGCATGTGTAGCAGTTTTAAGCTTATGGGATTCCAGGTACAGGGCGGTTATGCCGAGTTTACCAAGGCGCACGTGGATAATATCATTCCCATTTCCAATAAGTATTCCTTTGAGGAGTGGGCGGCTATTCCACTGGTATTTTTAACAGCATGGCACATGCTCATTACGCGGGGACAACTCAAACCCGGGGAGAATGTATTAATCCACGCCGCTGGCAGTGGCATTGGGAGTGCCGCTATTCAGATTGCCCGTCTGGCTGGTGCCCGTGTGATTACTACAGCACGAGGGAGTGAAAAACTGAAAAAGGCGAAACAGTTAGGTGCAGATGAGGTTATCGACTATTCGAAAGAAGATTATGGAGAAAAGGCCAAAAATTTAACGGATAATAAGGGGGTTGACCTTATCTTCGAACATATCGGTCCAGATACGTGGGAAGAGAATCTGCATTGTTTAACAAAGGGCGGGCGGATGGTGGTGTGCGGCGCAACGAGCGGCCCTTCAACGACAATGGACATTCGCTCATTGTTCATGAAACAACATGCCATTATCGGCTGTTACTTAGGCAGTAAAAAAGAACTCCTGGACATACTGAATCTGGTAGAGTTTGGAAGATTGAAACCTGTGGTAGACAGCATATTCCCATTGAAAGATGCCGCAACAGCCCAACAGAAGATGCTGAAGAGGGAGAATTTTGGGAAGATTGTTTTAAAAATATAGCGAAACAAACCTCAGATCAATAAAACTTGTCCTCATGAAAATGGGGAACCATTTGAAACCACAGATTTCTCAGACTTCGTCGTGAGCGCTCAGTCGAACGATTGCACAGATTTGCGACACTCATCAATTTCAAAGATTGTTTGTGTTTTTTGGTAGCAGTTCAGCCCCCTCCCCATGTGGGTGGGGAAAGCCCGTCCTCGACTCAGATCGGGGAAATGTTTCCTCCCCCTGTCCCCCTCCGGAGGGGGATAAAGGGGGAGGAGGTGAGGCTGGGTGGGGGTGCTGAACTATTACGTTTTTTATCTGCGTAATCTGTGAAATCTGTGGTTCTTGTTTACACCTGTCTTTAATTCATGTCAATTAAATTCCCCCCAAAAAGCCTTGCATATTGTGTCTGGATTGATATAATTTATTTCTTATATTTGGCATTATCGAAATCAACAGGATTGGTGCAATGAATGTAAATACTGCGAAAAAAACCGAGTATGTCTTTAAAGCGCCCAGGGGCACAGAAGACGTATTACCGGAAAAATGGGCTTTATGGCGAAAGCTTGAGGAAGTTGGACGACAGGAGTTTGAACTCTGCGGATACTATGAAATCCGAACGCCTGTTTTTGAAGATACCAGATTATTCATCAGGAGTATAGGAGAGGCTACCGACATTGTCGAAAAGGAGATGTATACCTTTGCTGATAGTGAGGATTCTAGTATAACCCTGCGTCCTGAAAGCACGGCTCCTGTGATGCGCGCCTACCTGGAGTATGAATTACATAAGACCAAAAAATTTCAAAAGTTTTACTATATCGGCCCGCAATTCAGGAAGGAACGTCCGCAGGCTGGCAGGCTTCGGCAATTTCACCAGATGGGGTTAGAAGCGGTCGGTGCTAGTGACCCTTTGTTAGATGTGGAAACTATCAGTGTGGCTACCCGGATATTCGACCGCATAGACCTTAAAGGATATACGGTCAAGATTAACTCCATCGGATGTGAAAAATGCAGGCCTGTTTTTAGAAATATCCTTAAGGAAAAACTTAGTGAACATGAGAAGGCGCTCTGTGAACTGTGTCAGTCGCGGCTCAACCGGAACGTCTTTCGTATTCTGGATTGCAAAAATGAGAAATGCAAAACGATCAGTCACCACATGCCTTCGATTAATGATTATTTGTGCGGAGAATGTCAGACTCATGCGAAGGTAGTGAGAGATGCCCTCCTGGAGATTGGCATACCCTACATCGTTGATGCCCATCTGGTGCGGGGGCTGGACTATTACACCAAGACCGTTTATGAAATCACCCACTCTTCTTTGGGCGCTCGTGACGCTATATGTGCAGGTGGGCGTTATGACAATCTGATTTCAGATATTGGGGGGCCTTCTATTGGTTCGGTGGGTTTTGCTATCGGGATGGAGGCGACGATCCTCGCCCTTGAAAATGTTACAGCAAAGAAAAACAAACTTATTCATCAGGAGGTTTGTGGTCCGTCTCCCTCTGTGTATATCGTTTCTATTGGTGAAGAAACAAGAAAACAATGTTTTTCTTTGCTTAACCTCATAAGGAAATTCAACATCTCTGCAGATTTTGATTATGAAGGCAGAAGTCCCAAGGCTCAAATGCGCACGGCGAACAAATTGGGGGTAAAATATGTGATTGTGCTGGGTCCTGATGAATTAGCCCGCGGCGACGTTAAGATCAAGATAATGGAAACAAGCGAAGAAATCTCACTCAAACAAAGTGAAGTCCTCAAGTGGTTCCTGAATAGACAATCGCCCCAGACCTAACCAGAATGAGCCGAAATAAAA
>JANLHY010000629.1 GCA_024653795.1 Candidatus Brocadiaceae bacterium
ATGATGCAGGTAGCACGGTCCCTGCGGATCGGGAAGTTGTAAAGATTGCGAGTTTCGTCAATGAAACGCGTGGTGCATTTACCTTTCAGAAAATCTCTGTGGTTTATCAGATTAATGAGAAACGGAATATTGGTTTTTACACCACGTATCCGGAATTCATGCAATGCTCTGTCCATACGGCGCGCCGTTTCTTCAAAGCAGGTTCCAAAAGCCGTAACCTTCACGAGCATGGAGTCGTAGTACGGAGTAACGATGGCGCCGGAGAATGCGGTGCCGGCGTCAAGACGGATACCCATGCCACCGGCAGAACGATAATGCTGGATGCGCCCGTAGTCGGGAATAAATTTGTTGGCAGGGTCCTCGGTAGTAATCCGGCACTGGAAGGCAATGCTGTTGATGTGAATTGCCTCCTGGTTCGGTATGCGGATTTCCGGAGAATTAAGAGGAAATCCCTCACTGATTAGTATCTGCCGCTTCACCAGGTCAAAACCCGTAATCGTTTCAGTGACGGTGTGTTCGACCTGGATTCTGGGGTTGATTTCGATGAAATAATACTTATTGGTTTCCGTGTCGAGAAGAAATTCTACGGTACCGGCATTATCATAATTTACAGAATTGCATATTTTTACGGCTGCATCACAGATGCGCTGTCTGAGGCTTTTTTCAAGATTTTGCGCCGGGGCAATCTCAACAACTTTCTGATGTCGTCTTTGTAAAGAACAGTCGCGTTCGAACAGGTGTACAATATTATTGTACTTGTCACCGAGAATCTGCACCTCTATATGACGCGCCTTTTCGACGTATTTTTCAATGAAACACTCATCAGAACCGAAGGCTGTCAAAGATTCACGCTGCGCCTCATTCAGGCGATGGCTCAATTCCAACTCGCTTCGAACCACGCGCATACCGCGGCCACCACCGCCATGAGCGGCCTTGATGATGACTGGATATCCCAGATTGTTGCAAAAAGACTTTGCCTCGTCCAGGCTTTTAATAGGATGATTAGATCCGGAAAGTATGGGAACCTGCGCTTCCCCGGCAATTTTCCTGGCCGAGGTTTTATCGCCGAGCATATTGAGAATTTCCGGACGGGGACCGACAAAGGTAATGCCTGCTTTTTCACAAGCATGGGCAAACCTGGCATTCTCTGCGAGAAACCCGTAACCCGGATGTATGGCATCGACTTCCTTTTCTTTGGCAAGTTGAATGATTCCTTCAATATCCAAATAAGCCTTGACTGGTTCTTTACCCTTGCCAGTCTGATATGCTTCGTCTGCTTTAAATCTGTGAAGTGCAAAGCGGTCTTCGTGGGAATATATTGCCACGGTTCTGATACCAAGCTCGTGCGCTGCCCGGCAGACCCGTATCGCTATTTCACCACGGTTGGCAACGAGAAGCTTTTTAAATTTCCTGATTTCCATAAAAAACCTTTACCTAGAGTTTCCTGAAAAATTCATTTTACCAGAAGGTGTCATTTGAGAACATTCTCTTTAACATCTGGAATATTATATAATATCAATGTTTGTATGTAAATACGTAAGCATTCAACTTACGTATGACGTGTTAAGTAATAGTTATGTAGGTGAGGATGGACGTAAGGGAAACCAACGATTTCTGTTGGCTTTGTTTCACATTCTGCACTTTGCACCTTCTAAACTACCAAACTCAATGAAACACTTGAAAATAATCTCAAAAACTAGCAAGAAAATCAGATTGATTCCTTCCTCTAAAATGCGTAAAATAAAGCTAAAATATCGTTAAGACAATTACAAAAAGGAGGTAACCGTGCGTATAAGTGATATTCCAGAAATTGCCAAATTAAGCGCGCAGGAAAAAATCCTATTGGTTGAAGATATTTGGGACAGCATAGCTTTGGATGAGTCTGTGGTACCCATTCCACGCAGCCATAGAGATGAATTGGATAGAAGGCTCAGAATGTATGAATCTGCTCCCGGAAACCTTTTAACTCTCGAAGAACTTCAGGTAAGAATAGAAAAAAGGATCAGAGCAAAACTGCACGATCGGGAAACACCATGAAAAACTAACAAGCAAGTCGAGCAGGTTGGTTGAAGGTAAGTAAAACCCAACATCAACCGTTCATGGCATTCAAAAATCTGTTGGGTTTCAATTTATTACATCCGAAAAATGGAGTTACTGCAACATGTAGAGTAAAACACTGGCGTAGTGGCTACAGGCTGATATTTGTATTCCCCGTTTCTCTCCGTTTCCTCTGAGAGTGTCACAATATCACAGCCATACC
>JANLHY010000675.1 GCA_024653795.1 Candidatus Brocadiaceae bacterium
ATTCGTACAAAGGAGGATAAGAAAACCTCATAATTCGAAATTCCTTGTTCGATATTCGTTATTCATTACACGGTTAAATTAATCCGTAATTTTAACTTATGATCAATATAAAAAATATCCTCTGCCCTGTCGATTATTCGATTTATTCGGAAAAGGCATTAAGCTATGCAATAGAATTTGCAGAAAAATATGGGGTAAAGCTTTTCCTGATGCATGTGCTGGATATTCGTTTCTATGACATTAATGATCCGGATCTGTACAACGTTAATGTCGTCGACAAAGAGACCATCAATAAACTGAAAGAGAGACTGCTCAAGTGTGTAAATGAAGATACGAAAGGAAGAATATCGGTTGATGCCATTGTTCTGCAAGGCGTCCCTTTTGCCGAAATTGTCAAGGCATCAAAGGAATACGCCATTGACTTGATTGTGCTCGGCACGCACGGCAGGGAGGGTCTATCTCGTGCAATCATGGGAAGTGTTGCAGAAAAAGTCGTGCGCAAGTCACCCTGTCCGGTGCTTACGGTCAGGCATCCTGAGCATGATTTTGCAATGCCGTAAGTTAACTTGACTCATCCCCGTTTCCCGTTTTCACGAGGACAAGTTTTCACGAGGACAAGTTTGTGAAGATAAATCGCTGATAAAGTTTTTAAAGGAGTACTATATGGGAATAGATAATATGTTTTCAGTATTCGATATTAGTGGTTCTGGTCTTTCCGCTGAACGGGTGCGCATGAATGTAATTGCCAATAATATTGCCAATGCAAATGCCACAGAGACGCCGGAGGGCGGCCCGTACCGTAGAGAACAAGTGGAGTTTTCATCGTTACTCAGTAAGGCGATGAAAAACAGTGATATCAAAGGTGCGGAGAGATTGGGTGGTGTTAAGGTTCAACAAATTGTAAAAAGCGCAGGACCTTTTAATAAAGTATACATTCCAGGCCACCCCAAAGCAGATGCAAAGGGTTTCGTGAATATGCCGAATGTGAGTGTTATGATGGAGATGGTAGACCTTGTAACGGCATCAAGGGCGTATGAAGCGAACCTTGCAGTAATAAACTCGTCAAAAGATATGAACAATAAAGCGCTGTCAATTATTGGAAAATGATAGGAGATTAATCTATGGCTATTTCACCTATTCATAACAACGGGAATATTCCGGTAAACAATGAATTTGTTAATTCTGTTGAGGGAGAAGACCAGAAATCCTCATTTAAGAATACTTTAGGCGGCTTTATTAATGAAATCAACGATCTTCAAACAAAAGCTAATGCGAGTATCGAAAATTTCGCGACAGGAAAGGTTGAAAATGTTCACGAAGTAATGATTGCTATGGCAAAGGCAGAAGTCAGTTTTAAATTTATGATGGAGGCACGCAATAAACTCGTAGAAACTTACAAAGAAGTAATGCGCATGCAGATGTAGTATATTAAAATTTGGTTATAAATAGTAGATAGAGCATTCCTGGCAAATCCTCCGACTTTGTAAATCTCCCCCACATTGGATAAGTTCCGTTTTGTCCAAAAACTGTAGCGCCGAACCCTTGTGGTCGGCAGCAGCCTGCCCCGTACTTTATACGGGGGCGGGGGATAAACCACATAAGCGCTAAGTTGTTTTTGATATTTTTTACATGGAGTCCAATATCGAATATCGAACAAGGAATAATGAATGTCGAAGTAAGAAAACTTTACAATAACTACTCACCCACGAAATACACGAAAGAACACGAAAAGAAAATTATTTTCGCGTTCTTTCGCGTGTTTTGTGGGCTATCCCCGTTCGAAATTCCTTGCTTGCCCTGTTAAATATTATACATTATTTATTTAACAGGGTAAAATATTCGTTATTCATTACACGGTTAAATTAATCCGTAATTTTAACTTAGCGATAAACCACCCGCGCTACACTTCCGACACGTTCTGGTTAGGAGTATTCATGGTACCGTTGTTAAAAAAATACACAGGGAATAACATTTTTATTGAAATTATCAACTTCTGATAGATGGAAATTGAATAACGTATAGAACAATAATTATCGTGAATATGTAGTATTCATGCCCGTAAAGCGTTAAGACTAATTTTAACTGAATAGCTTGATATACCAGCTTGGTACTAAAATTGCTACATTTTTTCTTTCATAACAAAGCTAAATATTGTTAATCATTTAAAACTTGTCCTCATGAAAATGGGGAATGGAGAAAAAAAAGAATGAACCTTGATTTGAAGAACGTGACGGGGCAGATCGGCAATATCTGGAATGGGATCAGCTTTTCACACAAGTTTATCATGATCATGATGACGATGGGGTTTGTAGGCGGAATCATCGGTGTGACGCAATGGGCGAGGAAGCCTGATTTTGCGCTCTTGTATGGAGATCTGGGGCCGAAAGAAAGCGGTGAAATTGTCGGTGTGCTTAAAGAAGAAAATATTCCTTTTCAAATCCGGGGGAATGGGTCTGCGATAGCAGTTTCCAGTGAAAAAGTACATGAAATGAGGCTCAAACTTGCAGGTAAAGGATTGCCAAGAGAGGAATCAGGGTATGAGTTACTAGACAAGGTTGGCTTTGGCACATCAGATTTTGTGCAGCGAGTAAATTATCGCAGGGCGATTCAGGGAGAACTTGCAAAAACAATCCGACATTTAGACTATGTAGAATGGGCACAGGTACATCTTGCATTACCTGAGGGTTCTCTTTTTGTACAGGATGAAAAACCACCAACGGCTTCTGTCATTTTAAAACTGAAAAGCCGGAGTGGCGGCGTATTAAGGCCTGAGCAGGTTGCCAGTATTGTTCATCTGGTAAGCGCAGGTGTTGAGGGGCTTAAACCGGAGAATGT
>JANLHY010000733.1 GCA_024653795.1 Candidatus Brocadiaceae bacterium
GTTGAATCGAAAGATGAGACATGTATCGTTACGGTTAAAAGAAATAATACGGTTAATTTGATTGAAATTCCATTCAAGGATGAGAAGGCGAAGGAAGAATTTATGGGCAGTCTGACGCCTTTTTATGGATTGAAGGTTGATTCGCTTGTTGAAGGATTCCCGGCAGAAAAAATTGGTTTAAAGCCAGGCGATAGGATTATCTCTCTCGACGAGAAGGAAATAAAAGAGTGGAATACCCTCCTGCAGATGGTAATCGCGGGACAGGGAAAACCCATGGTAATTGAGTGGATGCGGGGCAACGAGCGATTTGTATCTACCATTGAGCCCCAGAAGGACGAAAAAAGCGCTGCAGGCCGTATTGGTATAAAATTCAGGGAAAAGACAGAAGTCAAACAATACGGATTGTTCGGATCGTGCATCGTAGGCACAAAAAAGGCTATTATTAATGTTCAGAGACTTTATCTTACACTAAAGGGCTTCTTTTCCAAAAGGCTTTCGACGAAGAATGTCGGGGGGATTATCCTCATTGCTCAGGCTTCGTATGAATCAGCAAATGTGGGTTTTGGTAAGCTGGTGTATTTCCTGGGCATTCTGAGCCTTCAGCTTGCACTCTTAAATATCCTGCCTATTCCGGTGCTGGATGGGGGACACTTATTATTTCTGGCGATTGAGAAAATAAAGGGTTCTCCGGTAAGTCACAGAACGCTCTCCATAGCACAATATATTGGTTTTGGACTTATCATTAGTCTGGTTATTTATGCCACACGCAACGACATTATGCGTCTGCTGACGCTGTAAATGGCCGTATCCGTTCATCTCACCGCAAAGAGCGCTGAGATCGTAGAGGTTGTTAGAAAATAAAATCATGAGGATTTTTCCCTTTATAGTTGTTTTCTCTGCGCTCTTCATGGGATCCGCGGGAAACGGCCCAGCCTCCCCATGAGTTCTGGCATTGCGATAATGTCTATCCAATTAGTTTTTTCATCACATCTCCAAGCCGGTAATAAAAACCCGCCGTATGTAAACTCGTTGGAAATTTGAGAGACTCGTAATCATAATGATGCATAAACTCATGAATAAGGGTGTCCAGGAATGTCTTCGGGGCAAGCACTGCCTCTCGTATCGCTGTTTTATTGGGCTGAAATAGGGTATCCTTTATGCTGTTGGACTTCCCATAAACTGCCTTATTTTTGCTTTGTTTCCAGAACATGGATAACTCCAAGTGATTTGTTTAATAAAAATATACAATACAATGTTATTGTAACTATTCTATCACGACGATTTTTTAATTGACAATCTATATTTTTAATATAATCTTATTTTTTAATTAATTTTTGTGCGAGTGTAATTTTGTTGTAACATTGATAAGCCAATTAGT
>JANLHY010000737.1 GCA_024653795.1 Candidatus Brocadiaceae bacterium
ACTTTGAATTTCAAATCGATTACGATCTTTTTTTCTAGTATTTCTTTTAAATTTAATCACTTACAACGAATTGCTATTTAAACGTCCGGACAGCAGTGATTTAATATAATGTTTCTTATAGATTATTTCTCATTCTCACCGAATGTGGTTTATAAGGATGTTTACGGACATTTAGAACTAACAAAAAACCGTATTAAAATAGAAAAATGTGATGATAATAATAGAAATACAGTTGACAAAAAAACAGATGAAACATGGGCAAGAAAAGTAATAGAGCGAATACTCATTTGTCCTATTAGTGATGTTAATGATGAGCATTCTCAAGGTAAATGGAGTGAGTACGCAAATAACTTAAAAAATTTCTTAAATGACAATACTACAAACAACCCTGGGGAAAGAACTAACTATACGATGATCAAAGATCCTAACGATAACGATACCAAGTGTTATCCAAAAAGTATTTTGATTTATCGTAATGATAGCACTCCTTGTTGGATACGTGACAAAGATCATCGTGGCGAAGATACTGAGGGAATGTCTGCACCAGATGCAGGCTGTGACATATGCAGGAAGTGCTGGTGGATCGATGAATTTAGAAAGATATGCTATAGCAGAGAAGGAGTTAGGGGCAACCCGAAGCTCTAAGATCCCTGACAAAGGTTCATTTAGTGAGCCGAGCAAACCTGCGGGTTGCAGCGAAAGCGAACCTACAAGTAGCCGCCTCGTAACTTAATACGGAGTTGCCGACCCTGTGGTCAGAAGGGGAAGGCTGCCACACCAACTCTAACGAAACTTGTCCTCATGAAAATGGGGAACTGCAAAAACCGATAGGTGGACTTCCGGGGTAGCAGGGGTGACACGCAGAGGAAGCCATACGGGGTAGCACGGGAGACCCTTGCAGATGCTCATCAGGAGAGCAACCGGTGGATATAAGGGAACGAAATTACATCGGGTTTGTAAGGGAGTCGGAGTCGCCCATGGTACCGCATGTAACTCAAGGACAACATAACCTTGAGAGAGGGAAGGAGCGATGCCTTCATCACGTTTCTTAAGGAGAGAAGTAAAGGAGATTGCGTAAATGCTGAAAACTCCGGAAAAGATTCAAGATCTCCAGCGGAAACTATACCGGAAGGCCAAGCAGGAGAAAGACTGCGAAAGCCTGTGGAAGAAGATGATTGGAAAGCCGTATTCGGGAAAACTGAACGTACGGTTTGATGAGGGGGAGTTGGAAATAGAGCATGGTTA
>JANLHY010000353.1 GCA_024653795.1 Candidatus Brocadiaceae bacterium
GGCTTTCCTGCCAGGTAAAGGTACGCAGTGACATTAAGATTCGTGTGCCGAAAGAATTATTATCAGTCAGAAAATACAAAGGAAAGCTCCTCCATAAAATGCCGTTGACCTATGATATTGTCGAATTGCGCATAGAACTCCTTGAGCCGAAGACCATAGATTTTGTCGCCGGACATTACGTTCAGCTTGAATCCGAAGAATATGATGGGCACGACCGGGTTATGCGTGCCTACTCCATGTCTTCGTCCCCATCTGATAAAAATCATATAGAGCTTATGGTCCGTAAAGTCCCCAGTGGTATTTGCACCACCTGGGTATTTGAGCATCTCAAGGAAGGGCAGGAAGTCGTTTTTAGTGGCCCGTACGGTAAATTTCATCTTTCGAATACCGATGCTGAGATTATCTTTATTGCCGGCGGAAGCGGCATGGCGCCGATCTGGGGGATATTAAGAGATTTAAAGGAAAAGGGAAATACGCGTAAAGCTACCTACTTTTTTGGCGCTCTTACACAGAGAGACCTTTTTTTTGTTGATGAGCTGACCAAACTTCAACAGGAAGTTCCCTGGTTCAAATTTGTTCCAGCGCTTTCCAACGAACCGTCTGACTCGAATTGGAAAGGAGAACGTGGTCTTATCACCGATGTTGTAGCACGCTACATGCCTGATTGCTCGAAGAACGAGTCCTATCTCTGCGGTTCACCAGGTATGATCGACGCCTGTATTAAAGTCTTGTCAAAAGCCGGTTTGACGGAAGATCGTGTTTTTTACGATAAATTTGCTTAAGATAAAGGAATTTTCATTTATGAAACTATCGCCAGAAGATCAGAGGTTGGTTCATAATCTGAAGCCATCAAAATTCTCTAAAGAAGGTTTTTTGGGGACCGATAGCCGGTCTGTACAGGAAATCATTGATGATGATTTACGTACGCTGGGAAAAACAGGGGTATCACAAGAATTGCTGGTGCAGGCGCTGAAAGATGCCTACCTGAGGGCGAAAAACGCCTTTGGGGCAGAAATTGAGATAAAAAAGGATGTAAAGGCTGTGTTCCATGAGTCAATGGGACGCATTCCGTCACCATTTTGCAAAGACGGACTCTTTGAAAAAGGTGAGGCAGTCATTACCGATTGTACCAATAATCTCTCACTCATCATTACCAGTCTGGGAATAAACCTGATTGAAAAGCACAATTTTTTTCAGGGCAGGGGATGCCGGTTTCGAATCAACCCTTTAGTTGCTGTAAAGGTCCTTAAGCTTTTACCAGATAAATAAGATATTTCATTTTATGTATCAGTTCACCCCCCTCCCCTAACCCCTCCCACCAGGGGCGGGGGAAAAACGTTTCCTCCCCCTCGATGGGGGAGGTCAGGTGGGGGTGCTGAACTGTTACCATTTTATAAAAAA
>JANLHY010000743.1 GCA_024653795.1 Candidatus Brocadiaceae bacterium
CATCTCCGTCTTGATTTTCGGCTGTTTTTTCCCCTCTTTTTGTGGTATATTCTTCATCGAAAAGGTGAACCTCCTTTAAAATGTTCTGGAGTCTCAAACGCCTTGTAGATTCTACCTTTTTCGCTAAATCCTGCAACAAGGATTTGCCTTGTTTGCAGGATTTAGGTACACATTCATCTGGTAGTCCTTCAGACTATATTGCAAATTATTTGAATTGAGCTATAAGTCTAAAATTATTTGTCTAATGAGTTTTTTTAATTTCTTTAAGGATATATCTATAATTGGTAAATGCGTTTTAATAAGAACAGACATCTTGTGTCTAAATGTCAATTTGTCTAACATATTATTCAATTGGACTCTACTAAATCCATGGCAATCGCTATAACGTCTCAAATAGTGCCTTATTCTTCTACTTTTTTGATGATGAATAGAAGTTGAGTATTTTTGTTTTGTATATACATCAAATTGTTCATATATTTGAAACATTTTTATCAGATGCTCTTTCGATTTATCTCTATCAAGTGAGACTCGTTCACTCCATGATCCAGGCACATTCTTTCGATATACCGACATGCATTCATCAATATAAAAAACAGAACCTTCTGTAGCACAAAGCAAAACAAGTGGAGTATCGCCCACCGGTGCTTCTAAATAGAATCGCGGTAGATTTTTTATAATATTTTTTTTAAATATCATGGAGTTAGTAGCGAAAAAACCTCCCCCTCTCAATATTATTTCATCTGTAGTAAATACACTGCTTTTACATTTTGGCCTCCATAAACCTTCTGATATATTCCTGCCTTCATATTTTAATTTAGACGCGGGAGAAGACATAGTGCATTCAGGGTTAGCTTCCATTACGGCCACTTGTTTCTGCAACTTCTTCGGATCAGTCCAATAATCATCCCCTTCACAGAGCGCAATATATTTGCCACGCGCCCTTGGGAAATTGTAGGCCGGATTAGGCTTAACACCTTTAGAATACTGATGTTCTGTCTGATATATAGGCTTAATAATATCTGGATGCTTTTGTTCGTATTCTCTGATGATTTCTGCCGTTTTATCTGTAGAGGCATCGTCGTGAATAATTATTTCAAACGGGAAATCGGTTTCCTGCATTAGAAAGCCTTCTATGGCATCCCTTATATATGGTTCGTGATTATAGGTAATACAACAAATACTTACAAGTGGTTCCTCTCTCATCATCTCAGTCCTTTCCAAAAGTGCTCTTTATTATATCACGGTTACACTTTTGAGTCTTCCAGGAAAATAGAGCAGTATGGCCTGTTTAAGGATACATTACTTAATTTCGCTCGTTCTGTTTTCCCAGGGAAACTCATTATACGGTGAGTCAATTCCTAAAAATTTGCAGAATTTATTATATGATCCTTTTTCAGCTAGGTTAATAACAAGTAAATCGTTTGGTCTTTTTTCGAAGTATTTAAGAATTGCATTATTATGTTCATTGTAATGATTTATTAATGTGTTTTTATCGTAAGGGTTATCTTCAGTCGTGTTATATAGCTTAAGGAGTTGATACACCCAGCCTTTCCACACATAATCGGCGTCTTTTAATTGCTCTGCAGTTGGGATGCTACCATTACCAAATTTTTTTGAATGGAACCTAATAAGTGATTCATACCACTGCTCAGAACTATTTCTTATAGTCAGGATGAATTTGCTCCCTGGAAAAGCTCTGTCCAAATGTTTGAAAGTTTCCGGGTAACTAAAGGGAACATCCTGAAAGACTTGCGCAGTCCGACAATATCGGATTATCGGCTGAAAAATCCCTTCGAAATAATGAGGCGTCAGCCGCTCCGCCGTCCTCTGATCTCCGACAATAAAGCCCGAGTCTGAAAAAGCCTTCTTTAAAGAAGAGGTGCCGGTTTTATTTTTACCAATACAGAATATCTTCTGTTTATTGTAAGCCCTGATTTTATTGAATATGTTATTAACTATAAACTTACGAACGCCACTCTCGAATTTTAAGCCCGCTTTAATTTTTCCCATAATTTACTCCTATACAGCATAAATTCGCTATACATCAATGTATTAAACAAGTAACAGTACAAAGAGAACGAAGTCCCAAATAAGCTTATACGAATACAGGCGAAAGTGACTGATCTTTCTTGAGGAACAATCAAATGAATTCCTGATACTATGACCCCTGCCATCAATAGATAGGGCAGCACGGCTTTGGCCTGTTCCATGAAAGAAACACCTAATGAGCGGGTTACAAAGTAATTATTTAATAGCCAATTAATAAAACTTATTCCTACTAAAGCATACAAATACTCCTCAAAACCATATAAAAATGCTGGAATAAAAGGCATTAACCGCAATATTTTGCGAATATTCCCGTATTTAAAATTCTCCTTAGATTTCCCTTTGGCCAAAAAGGCATTGACAATCATCGAACTAATGGGATAGGTAAATCCCGTTATAATTAACAACTTAAAAATGAAAACCGAGGGTTCCCATTTCTCTCCGAATAAGTTAATGATCAGTTCTTCACCGCATAAGAAGAATATGCCCGTCAGAAGGATGGAAATTCCTGCTACAATATTTACGACTTTTAAATAAACCTACCTAAACCTTACATCATCATCCTGAATGGTGCTGAGTACAGGGAAAAATACTTTGGTAATGCTTTGCTTAATGCTCTAAAATCGAGCTTTCGCCTCAGAATGGTACGCTGAACGATGTTAAAGGAATTCACTACAAAAGTGAAGGAGAAAATGCGTACTAACGTAGTTACTTGCTCATTTCCATAAAACTTACCAACCAGGGGGCAGATAGAAAAATAGCTCCTGCCAGCGCAAAACCAGCCAGGATGTTGATATAAAATACGGAGGAATACGTGAGTGAGGTGTTATTTTTATTTTGTACTAAAGCAGAGGCAAAACCTAAATCTACGAAAATATCCAGCACATTAATAAACACCAAGGACATACCCACAAGGCCAAACTCTGAGGGCTCCAGTAATCGCGCCAGAAATATGGATATGATAAAGCCTGTTATTTGGCCTGAGTAATTACCAGTCAGGTCCCAGCCTAAAGCCTTTCCCGCTTTACTTCTCCATGAAGCCATTAAAGTGCTTTTTAAAGAGAAACATCAACGAGATGTCACTTCCAGCGAAGAACGATCCAGTTTTCGCGCCGGATTGCCCGCATAGACGCCATCTTGCTCCGTATTCTTTATCACGACAGCCCCGGCCCCGACGAAGGTACGTTCCGCCACACGCAAGTTGTCTATCACCGTCGCATTCACACCGATAAAGCAACGTTCCCCGACTTGTACATTGCCGGCCAGCGCGGCTTCAGCTCCGATAAAGCAGTGATCACCGACTGCGGTATGATGTGAGATATGCACCCCGCTTCTTATGATAACATTGTCCCCTATATGGGCAAACGGTTGTATAATGGCATGTTCATATACCATGCAGTTCTCACCGATCTGCAAATCAGGCCATACGCTGGCCCGTGATGAGATATAGGATACGAATTGGTAGCCTCGCTGCCGCGCCTCATTGAATTTCTGCATGCGCAGGCCGTTGATATGGCGATAGCCCAGCGGGATCAGTAGCCGTATTCGACCCGTGTCGTGTGTCTCTTCCAGCCGTTCAAACGGCACCACGGGCAGCCCTTCATGGGTATTGGCATTTATATATGCCCCATCCACAGTGAAGGCAACCACCTGCCAGGGACTATCGTGGGTCAGGCAATACCAGGCCAAACTGGCAAGGGGTTGATTTCCGAAGATTATGACCTGGTTCGTATTCATTGTATATTGTCCTTTCGCTGCCCGTCACGAATAATACGCCCGTATCGTCCGTTACCCGACTCCATGAGCAGTACCTTTCTCATTTCTGATGCGGGCATCAGTTCACGATCGCTTGCCGCAATAATATCGTGTACACGCCTCAACAAATCTGCATTGCTGGCAAGTTTAGTACGCTTCATGTCAAACCAAATGTTATCTTCAAGTCCTACGCGTACCCCCCCTCCCATTGCAATAGCCAGAGTGTTCATAGATAACTGGGCATTGCCCACTCCTCCGATGCTCCACATGGAGTCGTCCGGCAGATCCCGGAGCATTACCCCCACATGCAACAGATCCGCCTGGGCACAGGCGATGTTGCCAATAATCAAATTAAAATAGAAAGGGGGGGGCAACAGACCCTTGTGGCTGAGATACCGGGCGTAATTAATCATCCCAGCGTCAAACACCTCCAGTTCCGGCATTATTCCGCGTGATAACATCTCTGAAGCAAGGGCTTTGATCATATCCGGACTATTGATGCTCGCCTGTTGATTGAAATTCAGTGAGCTTAGAGTGAGGCTGCCCATGTCTGGTTTGGCATTCCCGTCGAGCCGAAAAGCTTCACTTCGCTTCTCAAATTCGTTAAAGTCTCGGCCGCTAAGAGATACGCAAATAATCAAGTCTTTTGAAAAGGTACGTATGCCGGTGATGATTTTATCATAGACAGTGGCCTTGAAGGTCGGGGCGCCATTGGATTCATCGCGAGCATGCAGGTGAACCATCGTGATACCTATTTCAACTGCCCTATGCACATCCTCTATGATCTCCTGAGCGGAAATGGGTACATGCGGCGACATCTGCTTCGTAGGGATCATACCCGTAGGCGTAAAATTCACAATAACTCTCTTGGTCATTATATATCTCCTTTCCAGGCAGACTTAGAGTCCTCGCCTATAACATTCCGTTCGACCAATGACTCGTCAGCGACAGTTCCAATTCAAAATATCCACCAATAGCTTGATTGCGGGCGTAGTCGATATGCTTATTTTCCAAACTCATGTGCAAATTAGATCTATGAAACAGGAAAGGCTGTTTCAATCAAATCAAATTCATCAAGGTGATGCTTGATCTCAACCGGCCCGATCTCCATCAGTGCGTCAATGATCGAAAGATAGGGAACAAACCCGGCGGCTCTTTGTTTGTAAGGCAAAGGGCGCATGACGATGAAACGCAGGTCTAAGCCTGCGCCGCAAAAGGTCTCTGTATCGTAAAGCATTTGTCCGCCCTGTGGATTGATGTAAGTAGTCACTCCTTCTCGTCTGCAGATGTCGAGTATTCGTGCCTGACCGGATAAGTGTTTATTCTTATAACAACGACTGGTCACCACGAATTCGGCGTTGATGCCCATGAATGCGGCCATTGTTTGCAGTTGGTACGCCAGATAATCCGAAAGGCTCTCAGCTTCATGCCGGATCAGTTGCTCGACAACGGGAAACACCTCGGCAAAGAAAGGGGCTTTGCGATAGGTGTTTTCAACCGATTTGACCATCTTATTCCGCCAGACGGGCGCAGGGTGCAAGGATATGTCGCAAATGCGCTTATTTTGGGATGCGTGCTGCAGAGGCACCGTGATATAGACAGGCTCACCACTGATCAAGATGCGATTCCGGTTGACCCAACCCCTGATGATGTAATTTACGTCGTCGTAAATGACAAAGAGATCGACTGCATGGATCAACTACCGGTAGCCGATATATGGGAAGAAATAAGGTTGCATGATGGCAATGGTCATCGTAAGCTGCTCTTTATAATTTCTATGATTTTGTTTTGGTCATCTTTTGCCAAATCTGGATAAATAGGCAAACAAAGCACCCGCTCTGATACCGACTTCGCGACCGGCAAATTGGCAGCCGCTGCCGAAGGAAGCCCGCGATACATAGGAAAATCGCTAATGAGTGGGTAGAAGTAGCGGCGGGCGTAAATACCCCGGTCACGAAGCTTCTGATACAACGCATCCCTGCATAGAGGGTAATCCGGTTTGACGAGTATGGGGAAATACGAGTAATTCTGATGGCTCTCTGCGGGTCGAGGCGGCACGCGAAAACCCGGTACACCTTTGAGTTCTTCGCGATAGCGGCAGTCGATCTCTGCGCAGCGCGAAAGGACGTGCCCCAGGTGTTTGAGCCGTAGCAACCCAAATGCAGCCTGAAATTAATTCATCTTGGCATTGATGCCCGGAACGACAACAGTGACCTCGTCAGCAATACCGAAATTCTTGAGGAAATCGATGCGACGCTTCATCTCCTCATCATGGCAGACAATGGCGCCTCCCTCGAAGGTGTTGAAAATCTTTGTGGCGTGAAAGCTTAAAACAGACAGGTCGCCATAATTAAGTACCGACTTTCCATTGCGGCGAACCCCGAAGGCATGAGCGGCATCGTAAATCACCTTGAGGCTGTAAGTATCAGCGATGCGCTGAATCTTGTCCACATCGCACGGGTTGCCATAGATATGAACCGGTACGATTGCAGTGGCGCGGGGGGTAATAGCCGCCTCTATCTTTTGGGGATCAATGTTGAAGGTAACCGGGTCAATATCGACGAAAACAGGGTGAATATTGTTCCAATGCAGGGAGTGGGTCGTAGCAACAAAGCTGTAAGGTGTAGTGATAACCTCGCCGGCGATACGCAGGGCTTGCAGAGCCACCATCAGCGCAAGCGTACCATTGGAGAAGAGGGAAACATAAGGCACCGCCAAATATTCGCACAGTTCTTTCTCCAGTTGCCGGTGATAATGCCCGTTGTTGGTCAGCCATTTATTGTCCCATATCTGCTCAAGGTAAGGAATGAATTCTTCCAAAGGAGGCATATAGGGTTGTGTGACATAAATTGGTTTCTTGGAGTTCATAAGCGCTCACTATATGATACCCTTCGTGAAGTTAATAGTCATAGGCCGAAACTATATCAAATTATTCTTTGCCTCAACATATACTTAACAGGTTCACAAATTGTGAATATTTAGATTGATAAAACCATCGGAATCTGTATACTTTCCAGGGAAATTACAATTTTTCATATAACCTTTACTATGAGGAGATTATGATAAAAATTGAGTTTACTGAAGAAGACATAAAAGCATTGAATTATGAACGATACCATCACCCCCATCCGCGAGTACAGGGAAAGATGGAGGCATTATGGCTAAAAAGCCAAGGAGAACCTCATAACAAAATAGCACAATTGACAGGCATATCTATTAATGTTGTTACACAGTATATCAAAGAATACAAGAAGGAAAAAGAAATGTGTTCTTTATTGATGCGGCTCATTTTGTGTTAGCCACTTTTTTAGGATATCTCTGGTGCTTTACCCGATTATTTCTCAAAGCCCCTTTCGGAAGACAACGGTTTAATGTCCTGGAAGCTCTTAGGAGGCGTCAATAAATAAAAGTAGCAACTTTGTGCGGATTTGATATACTGTTCGCATGAATAAAGATGAGGTTTCACTTCGGCGAAAGTTTTTCGACGTGTGGTCACTGCTTGATGAGCGGAGTCGATGGCTCATGGCCGCCAGCGAAGCTCGCTCATTGGGGTACGGAGGTGTTTCGAAGGTTAGACGAGCCTGTGGACTTTCACGAAAAGCCATAGCCAAGGGGATGCACGAGATATCCGATGGAAACACGATGCCTGGATGTATTCGCCGATCAGGTGCGGGCCGTAAGAAAATCACCGTGCGAGATCCCAAGCTTCTCGCCTCGTTGGAGCATCTGGTTGAGCCGGAAACGAGGGGCGATCCCGATCCCCCTTACGCTGGATATGCAAGAGTACCCGGGCTCTGGCCGCTCAACTGACTGGGAAGAAGCATCCGGTCAGTCATGAGAAAGTGGCGCAGCTTCTGCGCGATCAGAACTACAGCCTGCAAAGCAACCGGAAGACGGAGGAAGGTGCGGATCATCCTGACCGCGACTCGCAATTCCGTCATATCAACGCACAGGTGAAGCGGGCTTTGGCGACCGGGATACCGGTTATATCAGTGGACACCAAGAAGAAGGAACTGCTCGGAAACTACGAAAACAGCGGCAAACAGTGGCTTCCCGCAAAGAAGCCGGTCAAGGTAAACGGGCACGATTTTCCTTCTCCCGACGTTCCCCACTCATATCCGTATGGTATTTACGACCTCGCGCGAAATAGGGGATTCGTGAACGTGGGGACGGATCATGACACTGGGGCATTCGCGGTCGCATCAATACGGGGGTGGTGGCGTAGCGAAGGCAGATCGTTGTATTCGGATGCGCGGGTGTTACTCATCACGGCGGATGGCGGTGGTAGCAATGGCTCCCGGTTGCGGCTCTGGAAATTGGAGTTGCAAAATTTTTCGGATGAAACGGGTCTTTCTATTTCCGTCTGTCACTTTCCGCCTGGCACCAGCAAATGGAACAAGGTTGAACACCGGTTGTTCTCTTTCATCTCCTCGAATTGGCGCGGTGAACCGCTTCGAGATTATGAGACGATCGTAAACCTGATTGCTCGCACGACGACCGCCAAAGGGCTCCAAGTGACCTGCCGTCTGGATCGTCGGAAATACCCGACCGGACGGAAGGTGACGGATGAGGAATTTAAGCTAGTGAACCTGAAACGGAACACGTTTCATGGCGACTGGAATTACATCATTCACCCCTCAACGCACTAATCGAGATGATACCTTTATTTATTGACACTGCCTTAACGTTATAACCCATGAGTTGGTTACCATAACCAACGCGCCTATTACTTTTATATTAGACAATGCTATGATAAAAACTCCAAATAACACAGTGCATATTGCCCACTTTCTAGAATTGTGCATATCTATTTCCCTTTGATAAATAGTTACATAACTCTGACTAAAAACTAAGGAGAAACCGTCTGGTTTGTTGTTTCTTCTATTTCCTTTATTACCTTCTCGCACTTGTTACAAACATCTGCCTGTCTATTCGTTTTAGTTATAATATCATCAATTACCCCCTCAATCTCAGCATATTTTTAATAGCGGTTACTCCATCCGGCCATACACCATAATCGTATAAGTATTTACCAAGTCTTGAATCATTATAAATGGCAACATCAGCGCCATTGAGGGCAAACGCTATGTTTACAGAAGAGGTGTGGGAAAAGTAGGTCGTTACTATGAAAAAGAATATTGCTAACTTGATTGTATAGGAATTTTCATTTTATTCATGCGGGTTACACAGGGTGGCATGGACAAACTTTGTTTGTCCATGCCTCATTTAATCCCTGTCTTAGTTATATTTTTTCTTTTCATTTTACACCTCCTTATTGAGTTAGACCTATTTCTCCACTATCGCTCGTTCAATAGTTACTGGGGTAGCCGGAACATCGCGTTGTCCTGCCTTTGAGGTGGTAGACGCACTCTCAATGGCGTCCACTACATGCATGCCTTCCACTACCTTACCAAATACGCAATAACCCCAGCCTGAAGGATTTTTCCCTTTGTGATCGAGAAAGGTATTATCTACGGTATTGATGAAGAATTGTGCGGTGGCGGAGTGGGGATCCATCGTGCGTGCCATCGCTACAGTACCGCGTTTGTTCTGTAGCCCGTTGTTAGCCTCGTTATCTATCGGAGCACGTGTTGATTTTTGCTGCATATCTTCAGTGAAACCCCCGCCCTGAATCATAAATCCTTTAATTACACGGTGAAAGATGGTACCGTCATAAAATCCGTCACGCACGTAGCTGAGAAAGTTTTCCACCGACTTTGGAGCTGCCTTTGAATCAAGCTCCAGGGTAATGACGCCTTTGCTGGTTTCCAACAGAATACGAGGACTAGACGAGCCAGCCCATACAGCTTGCGCAACACAGAATAGGGTGACGATAAGTATACTTATGATCTTTTTCAAAATACTCCTCCTTTCAACTATATTAAACGTTAAGGAATTCCAATCTGGTAGGGGTAATTCATGAATTACCCCTACATGCTGTAATATTTTTTTCTCATTCTATCACGAAAGATTTATGATAGCCATTCCTTTGTACATGTATCCAAATATTTTAGGTGTCTTTTCCAGGTAAAATTGGTCTAGCTTTAAAATCTTTAAATCACAGGATTCCACAAGTTCTTTGATATTTCGGTTTAAGTTGCAGCCACAGGAAAGCACCCTGTTGATTGGGTTTAACCGATGCTGCCATTTCTGGACTTGGTAATCAGGGCTAAGACCATGTTCAGCAAAAAAGAATCGTCCTTTCAGTTTTAAAACCCTAACAATTTCTGACAAGGCTCGATGGATATCATTAATACTGCACAGAGTAAACGTACTGACAACAGTATCAAATGTATGGTCAGAGAAAGGCAACGACTCTGCGGTTACCGGATAGTAGTCTACCTTAATAGGAGAAGATTTCAACCTTTTTTCAGCTTTAGAGTGCATGTTGATGTTTATATCAACGCCTGTAATTCTACGAACATTTTCAGGGTAATAGGGTAAGTTCATTCCGGTGCCAAAGCCAATTTCTAATATTTCTCCGGTTACCTCTAACAGGGTATCCTTGCGGCAATCAACAAGGATAGAACTGGACATGACATATTCCAGTATATGCGGGAAGATATATTTTGCATAGAGTCTCATATTTCTCTTTTAGAAATACGTATATCGAAGATTTGTCTCATGCCTTTTCCGGCAGATCTGAGCCTCTGATGAGGTACTTAAAAAATGTCCGTGCAGACTTGAAAGTCCTTCTTATTTCTCTGGGAGACATGAGCATTTGCTTTGCCTTGTAACTGAGATAAGACTATTGATTTACGACTTGCAACATTATATCAGGAAATTCCAGACTTTGAAATAGTTTTCATACAATCTCGTGATGTGTCTTCTTATGTACTTTTTGTAAAGGGGAAAACCCTTGCAAAGACTGCCTTGAGGTATCGTCCTTCGGGGAATATTGTAGAAAAGGGGTGATCCGATGACGCTCCGGTGATCTTGAAGATTTGGAGTACAACCCCAGCTTCCGCGGCAGAACGGGTCAGGATGGAAAGAAAGTCTCTCTCAGAAACCAGGCCGGAGCAGGAACACGTCAACAAAATGCCGCCGGGCCTAACGGCCTGCAAGCCGAGCCGATTAATATCCCCATAGGTGCGATGTGCCCGTTTGATTTCTTCAGTACAACCGGCGAGTTTGGCGGGGTCAAGAATCACGACGTCTGCCTGCATACCCCTGCTCGTCATCATGCGCAGGTGGTCAAACACATTGACATGTTGAAACGTTACTTTTACAGAATTTAAGCGAGCATTCTCCTCAGCCGTTTCCAGCGCATCTTCATCCAGATCAATTCCTGTGGCTGACCGCGCACCAGCCAGCATTGCAGAAATGGCAAATCCGCCGGTGTAGCAAAAACAATCGAGCACGTCCTTGTTATGGCAATACTCCGATAAAGTCAATCGGTTTTCACGCTGATCAAGAAAAAATCCAGTCTTGTGGCCTGTTTTGAGGTTCACCTTCATCCTTAAAAAATTTTCTTTAATTTCCAGGGAATCGGGACCGGGATAATTTTTTGCTATCTTCGAAAAATCTATTCCTTCCTTCGCTGCGGTTCGTTCATCTGGCCGCACAGCAATTCTGCTGCCGGGATAGAGGGACTGCAATGATGATGCGAGCCAATCCATCGTTTCTACATATCCGGCTGAGTACGGTTCTATGACGAATACGTCGGCAAACTTGTCTATAATTAATCCTGAAAGTCCATCTGCCTCCCCATGAACGAGTCGGTAGCAGTTCGAAGTTTTGTGAATTTGCAGGATTTCTTCACGAAGTACTTTTGCCTGTTCAAATTTTTTGAAGAAGAATTCCCGGTCTAGTAATTCAGAAATATTTTCGGTTAACAGACGGATGCCGATATTGCTGTTAAAATTGTAAATGCCTCTGCCAATAAAATCGCCTTCTTTAGAGATAACCGCTACCAGCGTCCCGGGTTTCAGGCGTTTTTGGGGATGACGGATCATCCGGTTGAATATCCAGGGATGGAGGGAGTTTCGTCTTGCTTTTAGTGAGATAACAGGTAGTTCCATAATATGATTTAATGTAAAGTAGGGGCGAACGGCCGTTCGCCCTTACAGTATCTTTGCCATAAGCATTGAGACTCCTGCGGCTGTGGAGATATTAATGAAATTACTAACTTCATTGCTCACCCATTTCCGCTGTTCGATCGTTGCCCCCAGAACACTCTCAACCGTTGTACCAACAAACGCGGCAGCAACCACAATTATTATCGAAGGGAGATGGATTAAATGTATATTATTGTACCAACGACAACCCCGCCGGTTAAACCTGATTTCTACATCATTGAAAAATTTCGGGTTGAACTTATAACCACCCCTCTTTCCCCTCCTTCGCAAGGAGGAAATCGGAAGGATGTTATTTCTGCACCTCCCCTGAGTCCCCTCCTTCGCAAGGAGGGGAGGAAGGGGAGACCTTCCATAGACTATTTACCATATAAGTTATGGACACGAAAACCGCCTGTCTGCGTGCGGGGACGCACAGGCAGGCATAAATAAAATGAAAATTCCTATACGATTAAATTAGGCCTTCGGCGACTTTTTCAATGTAGCGCGAACTTCAGTTCGCTTACATCCTATGCGAACTGAAGTTCGCACTACAATTGCAACTTTGAATTTCCTATACATTAAATTAGAAAGTCCCCTCTTGGGAGGGGATTTAGGGGTGGGTAAGTCGGTGACTTCGTGAGATATTCACTGAGATTTCACGATCCTTGTCCTCG
>JANLHY010000756.1 GCA_024653795.1 Candidatus Brocadiaceae bacterium
ATCCGCAATCATTATTTAAACTACTCATTATAAATATTCCATACTGAGAGTGGTTCGCATAATCAATACCGAGGTCATTCTCAAAAATATGAACCTTTCCGTGACCAACAGTTCCAATAGACCTCCAATACATGTCGCCAAATATAACTATAAGATCGGGCGGTATACCATTGCATTTCCTATAAAGTTCCTGCGGTTTGTAAACTTTGGTGCCTATTGGCTTGCCATTTCCATCGCCTAATGCCTCAAGTTTTTCTTTTAGCATATCTCTTATCTTTTCATAATCTTCCGGTTCGACAATGCCCTGAGTCTCTCTTCCTTTTACGTTTAAAAATAATCTTGAATAATAGCCGCCCTCACCCCAGGCTTTTGTTCTTTCCCAATCAATCCCTAGCTCTGTGATAGACGTAACATTTTGAGGCGCCTTTTTTAATACTAAAAGCCCTTCTTTTATTAACCATTCGTTGATACATATACCACCATCCATCCTTTTAGCGCCGTGGTCTGATACAATCAGCACAGTAGTATTTTCATCCAATAATGACAAGACTGACCCTATTTCCTGATCAAGGTATTTATAATAGTCCAGTATGGTTCTTCCAAAATGAGAATTGCTCTCATACTTCATATGGCTTTTATCAAAGTATTTCCAGAATCCGTGCTGTATTCTATCAACTCCCATTTCTACCATCATAAAGAAATCCCACTCCTTAGTCTTTAAGAGATGATTAACAACCCTGAACCTCTTTTCAGTCATTGTATAGATGTTGTCCAGAATCTTCTGCTTGTCTTCTGATCGGAAATTAGCAACGTCTAGTATATAACCATCTGCAATCTTTTCAATTTCATCCTTAAGTTCAGGCGGGTATGTATATTGATTTTTGGTGCTTGGTGTGAGGAAACAACTTACCAGATAACCATTAAGCGGTTTTGGGGGATATGTTAGTGGCACACCAATCAAAATAGATTTTTTGCCTTCCTTTGAAAGAATGTCCCATATAGTAGCCTCCTTTATTGTCAGAGAATTTGCAAATGATAAACCGTTATAGGAATAATCCTTTCTATTTCTAAAACCATAGCATCCTAATTCCCCAGGGTCTTTACTGGTCATCATGGACATCCAGGCGGGTACTGTAATTGGTGGTATAATACTTTCGAGTTCCCCATATACACCATTGTTTATAAGTCTCTTAATATTGGGCAAATCCTTAAGCCATTCATCATCAAAAACCAGTTGTGGTGTTGCACAATCAAGCCCAATAATAAAAACTTTTTTTCTTTTATTCTTCATTTTTAAAGGCTCATTACCGATTTTAAATGCGATAAAGTTTGTTGACAAAAAGCATATCATATATCATTTGTTAATACAATTATATACTGGAGAGCCCTGCGCAAGGGAATTGAAAATAGGGGGGTAGTCGGTTAGCTCCTCCTGTGGTATTATACATAGCATGACCAGAATCGCCAGGAATGATACGCAAGACAATTTGGCCAATAGGATTGATTTCCCCGACACGTTCCGGAAGTTTGTTCAGGAATTCCCCAATGACGTTGCGTGTGCAGCCTACATGGAGAAACTGAGGTGGCCGAGCGGTTTTTGCTGTCTGGCATGCCAAGCGATTGGAGAGCCTTGGCGTCAGACGCGGGGCCGGTTGGTCTGTACAGCATCGCCACCAAACATCCGTGACGGCTGGTACGATTATGGAAAAGACGCGAACGCCGCTAACGACTTGGTTCGAAGCCGCTTGGCATCTGACGACCGCAAAAAACGGGCTTTTGGCTAAGACACTGGAACGAACGCTTGGCACCAGTTACCGGACGGCATGGGCGATGCTTCAGAGGTACCGCGTGTCGATGGGTTCGTAGTGAACGAGAACGGCTGTCGGGGGCGATTGAAGTCGACTAGACCCTTATTGGTGGAGTCGAGCAAGGTGGTAAGAGAGGGCGAGGTACGAGCAAGTCTATCATTGTGATAGCTGTTGAAGTCAAGGAGCCTAAAGGGTCGTTTTTGACCAGTCTCCAATTTCAGAATTCGGAAGAGGTTTATTTAATATGTCATAAAATCCCACAATTCCAGCATCAATCCAGTAATTGCATGTTCTTTTAAATACAAGCTCAATCTCAGCCATAATGCACCAACGTTCCATAACCTCGGGATACAAATTTACCAATGCCGATGTAGTCTGGAATTTCAGTATTACACTCAAACATTACATCAAAGGGGGTAAAATATTGAAACTCATCCATGACAGATTTTTAAAATCCCCACTATTTTAAAAAAATATCGTTTTTTTTCTGTCTTGTAGGCTTGCATTCTCGGACAACCTGTTAAATATTAAGTAATTGCTTCTTTAAATTTGTTATCTTTGCGCCCACTCATTTTTACTTGTTCTTCGCTATACTCAAATTCGCCACATACAGACTCTATAACCTAAATTCTGCAAACAAGGCAAATCCTTGTTGCAGGATTTAGCGAAAAAAGGTAGAATCTACAAGGTGTTTGAGACTCCAGAACATTTTAAAGGAGGTTTACCTTTTCGATGAAGAATATACCACAAAAAGAGGGGAAAAAACAGCCGAAAATCAAGACGGAGATGAATGGGAAGGGATTAACGGTACATGCAGGGCTG
>JANLHY010000764.1 GCA_024653795.1 Candidatus Brocadiaceae bacterium
TGGCCTACAATTACCTTGCCAACCTCGTACATCAGGGTATTCACAAAATCACTTTCTTGTTTTACCCTCTCTGTGATCTTTTTAACATCCGATTCCATCTACCCCCTCCACAACAAATTATTGATTGTTTAAAATGAATTTATAACCACCCCTCTTTCCCCTCCTTCGCAAGGAGGGGATGAAGGGAAGGTCTTCCATAGACTATTTACCATATTAGTTATGGACACGAAAACCGCTTAAATAAAATGAAAATTCCTATACAATTAAAATATGCTTTAATATGATAATTAATTCAACTAAACAAAAAATACTATAGAATTTGTTCCTTATTTTCCATACTCAATCATTTATAGAGTTCTAACAAGCAATTATATATAGCAAATTTTCCCGCTTTAAACAAGCATTCAATGAACACTATAAAAGCGCTTGACACCCTAAGACAGAGATGCTACGATTAACTCGATGTATAGGAATTTCAAAGGTGTTGTAGTGTTGTAGGGGCGAACCTTGTGTTCTCCCAATCATGAACAAGGACAAAAGCCTTGAATTGTGCAAGGTGAGGGCGAACACAAGGTTCTCCCCTACACGTATGTTATAAATAAAATAGTTGCCGAATGCTAACTTGATGTATAGGAATTCCAATGCCGTTGTAGGGGCAGGTTTGAAACCTGCCCCTACGTGTGAACGTGAAACAAAGTCGCCGAAGGCCTAATTTATTTTGACGTTAACTATTGAACAACGATTCACATAACAATCCCGAAGGTTTATATCATAAAGTTATAGTCTAAAACAGAGAAAAAGTAAATATACGTTGTCAAAAGGTATTCCCGTAGTTTTGGTTATTGGTAAACAACATGTAGGTAAGACTACACTTATTAAACTTATTATACCCCGATTGAAGAAAAAGGGATATCGGGTTGGTACCATTAAATACAACATCCCTTATTTTGAAATTGATTACGAGGGAAAGGATACTTATACATACTATCTGGCAGGGGCAGATGTAGTTTCTATATCCTCACCGGAAAAGCTGGCAATCATAAAACGGGTAAACCTAAGACCGCCGTCAATAAAAGATATCATGAAACATAATTATCGCGATGTTGACGTCGTGCTTGTCGAAGGGTATAAAAAGTGGCAGTATCCTTATATCGAGATATATAGCAATAACAGGCAAATAGAATTGACAGATACAGAACACAAAAACCATCTAAGGATTACCGTCAACAAAAAGACCGAATCAGTTATACCAACTTTTAAGAAAAATGATTTGAAGAACGTCATAAAATTTATAGAATCGAAAATGGTAATAGTTCACCGCAAAGGGCGCGGAGAGCGCAGAGAAAAACACTTACAAAGGAAAAAACCCGCATAATTTCTCTGTCTATTGGAGGTGATGGGTATTTCTGGAAAGAGCCATGTGCTTTATTTATGAATCAAAACGTATTCCGTAATTTTCTTTTTAGGAGGATATTTCGTTGAAAAAGATTTTTAGTTATTGTGCAATCCCTGTTGCAACGATGTTTGGTTTATATTTTGGGTTTGCCAGTTCTTCAGTAAATGCAGGAGATGTCAATAAGATTTTTAAAGATACCTGTGAGTTATGTCACGGCCCGGATGGCAAAGGCAGCGAGGCTGGAATACAATTCGGTGTGCCTGACTTTTCGAGTGCTGATTATCAAAAGTCCAGAACCGATGCCCAGATGAAGGAATCAATGACCAACGGCACAAAGAATCCCAACTATGTAAAACTCTCAGACCTTGGGGTTGACCTTGCAGACCTTGACGCACTCATCACAATAGTTCGGGGATTTGCCAAATAATTTAAAACCTATCCATAGGTTTTAAATAGCGCAGTTAAATTAGGTCTTCGGCGGCAACATATTACCCACGAAACACTCGAAAAGACACGAAAAAAAATTTCGTTACTTTCGCGTCTTTTCGTGGGCAACTTTGAAATTCATAACATAACTTTAGAAGGGTAGGACATAAAAATGTTCTACCCTTTTCTTTTGTGTATGCAGGATGAATATGAACGGAGAAATAATAAAAATCGATGGTTCTTTTGGTGAAGGCGGTGGACAAATCCTGCGTACAGCCCTTTCACTATCAGCAATTACAAAAAAACCTTTCGAAATATATAACATACGTGCCAATAGAAAAGTGCCCGGTCTCAGCTACCAACATCTTCAAGCTGTCAACTCTACAGCCCAAATCTGCAATGCAGAGGTCGTAGGACATCAACTCCGATCCACCGACCTCAAGTTCTACCCAGGAGAAACACAGGCCGGTACTTACCATTTCAACATCGGCACTGCAGGCTCTGTCTCTCTTGTTTTACAAACCATCTTCTACCCACTGAGTCTGGCAAACAAACCCTCTTCAATTACCATTATTGGAGGCACACACGTTACCCACAGTCCCTGTGTAGATTACCTCAAACAGCAGTGGTTGCACTTTCTTAAAGAGATTGGCTTTGATGCAGAGATACAAACTTTTAAGGCCGGATTCTACCCCCGCGGCGGCGGTGAGATTTTAATCAAAATAACACCAAAAAGCCCACAGCACCCGTTACAGATCGAGAGCAGAGGGAACCTTATTCAGATAAAGGGCATATCCTCAGTAAGTAATCTGGATATAACTATTGCTCAACGACAGCAATTACAGGCAAAGAAACGGCTTTTAGAGTATAACATACCACACGAAATATCTTTGGAGGAAATCCCATCCTTTGGAAAGGGAACAATGCTCCTGCTGGTAGGAAAATTCGAACACAGCCAGTGTTGTTATTTTGGCTTAGGCGCCATTGGTAAGCGCGCTGAAACCGTTGCCGATGACGCCTGTAACGAATTCTTCACTTTTCTAAAAACCAGGGGCGTCATTGACGAATATCTAGCCGACCAACTCATCATCCCGCTTGCCCTCACGAAAGGGACATCACAGTTTGTCACGCCCAGGATTTCCCAACACTTGCTAACGAACATTGAGATTGTAAAGTTTTTTCTGCCCGTGACTATCGATGTATCCGGAAATTTGCATGAAGAAGGACTTATAAAAATACTGCATCTATAAAAAATGTTTCTTCAGGCTTTTCTGTGGATATACGAATCAGCTTCCTCTCCCTTGATGGGAGGGGTTAGTGGGGGGTGAGATAAGCAATGCCTTATATCTACCAATTGGTTCTTGTCTTCTGACAGGAGACACAATGAAAATTCACAAGTTTTTCCAAAGTCACGTTACTCACTACAACACAATATCTCACGAGGTTTATCCCCCGCCCCCGTATCAAGTACGGGGCAGGCTCATGCCGACCACACCTGTCCTCGACTACGATCGGGGAAGGGATCGGTGCTACTCATTTGAATTTCCTTACCGTCAATAGGAAATGCCCACCGGGGGCCGATCCCCTTTTACGGGGTACATACCCCCTGTACTATCATGCCTGAAAAGGCGGGGCAGACGCACCATGATGAAACTTGGCACGCTCTCCGTCCTGAAATTGAAAGGAGATTCTGTCCACCCCCAATTATCATTTTTTGTAACAGTTCAGCCTATACTCGAAATGGACGTATAATACAACCCCCCCTGCCCCCTTTTCTAAGGGGGATTTTTAAAGTCCCCCTGGCTTAATAAAGGGGGATTCCCACTTAAAGTCCCCCTTAATAAACCAGGGGGATTGAGGGGGTTGTTATGCATCGTTACACATACGACGTGAACTGTTATCATTTTTTCTGACCTCTCATCCATCCCTCGTTCTGTCTGCTCAATTCAATCAATAAAGTAAAGGCATGTTCATACGAATTAAAGTTATGAAACGCCTTTACCTCTTTGCAAATCCGTACAAGCACCTTCAACCCCTCAAGCCTATCCCGCAACTCAAGGAGCAGAGGCAGCCTCTCCCGGGTGGAATTTGCCTTGATGATCAGTCCAACAATCTCGCGGCTCTTTTCCCTCAACTCACTCCCCAGGGTGTATTTCTGATAACAGCTGAAGTGCCTGACGATCTCCTCAAAATAGATCGTCAGATCCAATGCCTTCTTATAAATAGGAAGGTGCTCATATCGTGCCATTGTTAATATTATATCATCAACGTTTCACGTAGCGCCGATCCTTTATGGTCGGCATCCATTCACACGACACCCGCTATGTAACCCCGACCCCTCGTGGCCAGCTATAGCCTATTGTTGCCCATAAAGGGCAACGCTACGTTGTCTAATCTTGCGGTTACGACAACCATTGTGGCCGGCCAAATAGCGGGGGATAAACCCCCGCGCTAGTGCGCCTGAGAGTGCGCACTGTCAGAGGGGTGAAAGTCCCCTTCAGGGAAAACGCTTTCCGCCCTGTAACCGACCGTAACTGCGTCATCGTGAGATGGGGTGTGGAGCAACGGGAGGTGAAAAGCTAGTCCGTAGGTTAACAAACTCGATTCGGCCAGTTGTAACGGCGAGCCTGCTAGCGAGTGGCGAAGCCCAGACCTTTGAGAAAAGAAGGAAGTCTATCAAGCTGAGGGGTAGCGTAGTAAAGCGATGATAGGGAGCAATGGGTGGTTGGAGACGGAATGGCAGGAAGGCAATGTGCATGAATCAGGGATACCTGATAGAGGAAGTGACTGTATCAGGAGTCAGAACCTCCATAGGAGCGGTGAGACATCGTAACGGATGTGGAGCAAAGGGAGGCAGGAAGGTGGATGAGTGAAGACTATAGAGAAGGAAGAAAGACCATCGGAAGTGGGAGAAAACCCTAAGCAAGATGGAGAAGTCCAAATCCGGGAAAGGTGGAGATGGACAGAACCTTCTGTATGGACGGAACGGATGTTGACGGCTTTGGAGAAAGGAGTGAAAGGAGGCAAATGGTTTAGTCTGGTGGACAAGGTGTACTCAAGCGAGAACCTGAGAGCGTCATGGGAGAAGGTGAGGAGTAATGGAGGGGCTGCGGGAGTAGACCGACAGAGCATCGAGGCGTATGAGAAAGAAGCGGAAAAGAATCTTGTGGAATTAGAGAAGATACTCAGAGAGGGAAACTACAGGGCAAAACCCGGCAAGAGGGTATGGATACCGAAGATAGGAAGCAAAGAAAAGAGGCCATTAGGAGTTCCCGTGGTTACAGACCGAATCGTGCAAACGGCGGTGAGGAATGTAATAGAGCCGATATTTGAGAGGACATTTGCGGAACAGAGTTACGGATTTCGGCCAGAACGAGGATGTAAAGATGCGCTGAAGCGAGTAGAAGAACTCTTGAAGAATGGATACACATGGGTAGTAGACGCAGACATCAAGAGCTACTTTGACAGCATCCCCCATGACAAGCTGATGAAAGATGTGGAGGAGCAGATAGCAGACGGAAGGGTACTGGAGACGATAGAGGGGTATCTGAAGCAGTGGATAATGGACGGACTCAAAGAATGGGAAGCAGAGAAGGGGACACCACAGGGGGCAGTAATAAGTCCATTATTAGCGAACATATATCTGAGTAAGATAGACCACGAAATGGCAAGGCTGGGGCATGAGATGGTCAGGTATGCGGATGACAGCGTCATCCTGTGCAGAAATGAAGAAGCAAAGAGGGCATTGGAAGAAATGAAAGGAATGCTCGAAGTAAGAGGGCTGACACTGCATCCAGACAAGACCAAAATAGTAGACGCAACCCAAGAAGGAGGATTTGACTTTCTGGGATACCACTTTGAACGAGGGATGAGATGGCCACGCAAAAAGAGTATGGATAAGATCAAAGAGACAATCCGCCACAAGACAAGACGAACATCAGGAGAGAGCATGAAATGTATGATAGTAGAACTCAACAAAAGTCTCAGAGGCTGGTATGAATACTTTAAACATAGCCACAAAACGACATTTCCAAGAATAGACAGTCGGATACGAATGAGACTGAGGAGCATCCTGAGAAAGAGTCGGGGAGGTAAAGGAAGAGGCAGAGGTGCAGACCATCAGAGATGGCCAAATACGTACTTTGCTAATCTTGGGTTGTTCACAGTAACCGCAGCCCATGCATTAACCTGTCAATCCCGAAGGGGTAACCACTGACTGGAGAGCCGTATGCGGGAGACCCGCCTGTACGGTTCGGAGGGAGGGGAGGCGAAAGCCTTCCCTACCCCTATCGAGATCCTTGTCCTGAATAATTAACCATCTTCAAATTATCACAACTTTCACGGATAACAAACAAATCATGTCATACCATGCAACCACCATCCTTTCTGAGTAACAGTTCAGCCCACCGCAAAGGCGCAAAGGACGCAAAGAAAATACTTCACAGAAGGAGTATCTTCACCAATAAAATCATAAAGTTTTTTGGAATTTCAACCTTTAGTTTCTAAAAAATAATACCTTTCCTGGTGAAAATTCCAAATAGCGGGGGATAAACCACCCGCGCTACGTTTTTACGAGGACAAGTTTAGCAAAAATTTACGATTTGAGATTTAAAAAAATCGTAAATTCCCATCAAAGAACTCTTCCGACTCGTTCGGGTTAGGTGAGGGGGGATTATTTTTATGGGTGGAATTGTTTTATTGAGTCAAGTAAAATGGTAATAGTTCACCGGAGGAAAAAGATTTGACAAGATAACAGGATAGACATGATGAACAATTAAATTAATTTTTGACAGGATTAACAGGATTGCTTTTGTACAGACGCCCCGCCGGGGCGTCTCTACCAGTTTTTAATCTTGTTAATCTTGTATATCCTGTCTAAGGTAGTTGAACTATTACGTTTTTTCTTTGCGTCCTTTGCGCTCCCCCCCCCATTTCCATGAGGGCAGGCCTTTGCGGTGGGCTGAACTGTTACGTAAAATGTCAAAACCCATTGATAACGACATAAGAATACTTGCCGTATCCGAACAGGATAAAAACATCGTCGTAACGGCTGGCGCAGGAACGGGCAAGACTACACTTCTGGTTAACCGAATGTTACATCTGCTCTTAGGCCATAAAAGGTTCCAACCGGAAGAAAGCCCCATCATCAGGATAGTCGCCATGACCTTCACAGAAAAGGCCGCCAGTGAAATGAAGATACGACTGATGCAAGAACTTGAAAAGATTATGTCGTTTATCAATGGACATGCCTCACAGGAGGACGAGAGAAAAATTGAAGTATTTCTTTCGGACATCTGCGATCTTTACCAGACGACACGTGATAAAATCGGACGTCGCGCAAAGAAGTCACTGGAGGATATTGACAAGGCCCTTATTGGCACTATTCACAGCTTTGCGGCCCACATCCTTCGCCTGTATCCTATCGAATCAGGAGTTGTGCCAGGTTTCACCGTTGATGAAGGAGATGTCTTTGATGAACTCTTTGATAAAGAATGGACAAGGTGGCTGGAAACGGAACTTGCGCTTAATTCGTCAAATGCAAACATCTGGAAGAACGTACTTAAACGATTGGACATCGAGCCTCTCAGGGAATTTGCCAAACGATTATCTGGATTTACTATCCCTTTGAATTCTCTCACGGTTGATGTGGGTAATAAATCTGTAATAGATCACCCCCACCCTAACCCTCCCCCCTCCCCTGGTGGGAGAGGGATAGGGGGAGGGGGAGGGGGTGCGGCATTGTTACATCCACCGAATATCCAATCCTTGGTAGGCCCATTAATTAACAAAATCAATGAGGTTATCTCTTCCTGCGAAAAGCCTAACAACAACCTCCTCACACAATTAAATGAACTCCTGAAAATTTTTGAAGAAATAAAAAAGGTAACAGTTCAGCCCCCTCCCCCAACCCCTCCCACCAGGGGCGGGGGAAAAACGTTTCCTCCCCCTGTCCCCCTCGTTGAGGGGGAGAAAGGGGGAGGGGGAAGGCCAGGTGGGGGTGCTGAACTGTTACTAAAAAAGCAAGGTATCGGTTATTTGAATAATCTAGAGTACGACCTCGACAAGGATGTATCTAAGGCAAAAACCGGTTGGACTGAAGAGGGATTTTCAACTGCATATGAGCTTGTAAATGAGTGTCATGCCCTCTTAAAGAAATTAAAAACCGTTGACGATCCATTTGTCACAACCACAATAGACCTCATTCTCCCTTTTGCAAAGGCATTCCGGCAAACATATTTGTCACAGGGCTATGTCTCCTTCGACGGACTCCTCACCCTGACCAGGGATTTACTGCAAAACAAAGCATATCGTTATATTCGTGAAAAGCTTAAGAACGAGTTCAGGGCCATACTCGTTGATGAGTTTCAGGACACCGACCCTATCCAATACGAAATCGTTCTTTTCCTTTCTGAAGAATTGGGACATTACAGCAAAGATGCCCGTAAGGTAACCCTTGAACCGGCAAAGCTTTTTATCGTGGGTGACCCCAAACAGTCGATTTATGCCTTTCGCAGGGCCGACATTGAGGCTTATGAGCAGGTAGTAAAACAGGTTTGCGGAAATGATGAAACTCTGAAATTACAGGAAAACTTCAGGAGTCATGCCGGCATCATTGAGGTTGTAAACCAATTATTTGATGGAAGGGTCATGGTGGAACAACCTGGTTTACAACCCCGTTATGTTCCTATCCATGCAAATAGACCTAAAAAACATCCCTCACAGAAAGTCGAGGTTATTCTCGTCTCTGACAAAGATGGGGAAGAACTCAAGGCAGGTGAAGCCAGAGATGCCGAGGCTGAGTGGATTGCGCGATGGATTACAAAACACGTGGATACCGAAACCATTCACGATACATTGGCAGAAAACAAACCTCGCAAGCTTAAATACAAGGATGTCGCCTTGCTACTGCGGGCGTTTACCCAGGTAAGGCCGTATGTAGAGGCGCTCAAACGATACGGTATTCCGTACATTGTGGAAGGAGAAAAATACTTTTACACCACACAGGAAATTCTCGATTTTATGAACCTCCTGCGTGTTGTAGAGAATCCTCATGATACGATAGCCCTTGTAGGCGTGCTCCGCTCGCCAATCGTAGGCTTAACGGATCGCGAGATATATGAACTTAAAGAAAATCATCTATTGGACTACCGCAAATCTGTTTCAGACGAAAATATCCTGAGCAACAAACTCACACAGAAGGATAAAAACACCCCTTCTCCTTCCCTCCCTTCTGAAGGTGGAATGAAGCCAGGGTTACAATCAACCCCCCCCCCTAATCCCCCCCCTTGCGAAGGGGGGGATGGGGGGGTAATAAACCTATTTTCAGATTTAGGAAATATCGTAGAACCATTTTATGATTTTTTAAGAAGAACTCATGCACGTGCTGGCACAATCCCCGTCTCCCAACTCATTACGAAAATTATTGACAATACCCACGTCGCTGAGATTACGGCCTGTGCCTGGCACGGCGAACAAAAGCTGGCCAACATCTGGAAGCTTTACCAGATGGCATGCGACATGGAACAATCCGAGGGTATTTCCCTAAAAACATTCATTGAGCGCATCAAGACACGGATAAAAGAAGCAAGAGAAGAGGGAGAGAGTCCCCTTTCGGATGAAACACTGGACGTCGTGAAAATCCTGTCTATCCATAAATCGAAGGGACTTGAATTCCCCGTGGTAATCCTGGGCAACCTGCATGGTGAAGTGAAAAAAGACAACGAAACACTGGACTCAGCGGTGTTCGATTGGACTTCATCCACAACGGGCATTGTAATTGGCAGAGGAAATCAACAGGTGCGGAATCTTCAAAGTATCGTAATTGAAAAGAAATTGAACGACCGCTCGTGGGAGGAGGAGAAACGCGTCCTGTACGTGGCCATGACCAGGGCAAAGGAACGGCTGATCCTTACTGGTGCATTGAAGGATGATGATAAATCTTATATGGGATTAATTACAAAAGCCGTGAGGGATGCCGCTGGCATTGAGATTGGCGACGAAACATTTATTAACCTTTTGTCCGCAAAGGAAGAAGAAAATTTATCACCCTCCCCTAACCTCTCCCATCAAGGGAGGGGAAATGCAGGAGGCCTTCCATCGGGTGAGGAGAATAAAACATATGAGGAGAAATCTCCTCTCCCCTTGCGGGAGAGGGTTGGGGTGAGGGGTGTTTCAAAAGGAAAATTTCCATTAGGAAATTCTGGGGTCTTTGTCGAATATTTCAGGTTTGATGAGACACACCGTCCCTCAAAACCCACAAGAGAAAACAAAATGGATATCGATTGGACATCATTTGTAGAAACATGGAAAAAACGAGAGGCTGCAATAATTGAGGCGACCAGGAAGTCTCTTTTTGTCTCTCCATCGACTATTACCGATGAAGAAACGATTGCGCACGATATGCTCCCTGTCCCGAGTGGCGTTGAAAGAGCTTCGGAAACCCATCCAAACCACGCTGCGATAATTGGCTCTATCTGCCACCGTGTATTGGAGGAATGGGATTTTCATGGATCTCCCCAAGAGCTTCAAAGGTCAGTCGAGTCTGTCGTAAAATGGGCTACTACCTTTGGAAAAGGTGAGGTTAAATCACCCGTTCAATTTCAAGGAGAAAGTATTTCCGTATTCCCTCCTTACGAAGGAGGGGATGTAGGGATGGTTATGAAATCGAAAGAAATTCCCCCTGATACAATACAAACTCAGGACGTAGAATTTGTAAAAACAGAGGTAATAAAGATATTGTCTGACTTCATTGACTCAGCGGCATATAAGGAATTACAAAATGCACAAATACTTGGTCGTGAAGTGCCCATTCTGCTGAGATGGAAAGGACAGATTATGAGGGGTATTATTGATATCCTTTATAAAAAGGACGACCGAATTATCGTCGCCGATTATAAGACAGATCACGTCAAATTAGACGAACTGCCAGCAAAGGCATCCAAATACAAGCATCAGAAAGGCGTTTACATTGAGGCAGTCAAACGCTGCCTTCAAATCGAAAATCCCGAATTCAAATTAATTTTCTTAAGATTAGGACAGTCCGTGTGTATTTAATAATCTAACACTTTAATGGGAAATTGTACTAATTTTTAATTCTGCATATGAGGCGAGATTTAAATGTTGTCATAAAGAAATTTGTTGTTATTATATGGCAAAAGTGTTTAACATTCTCGCAAGAAAATAACTCCACAAGGACAAAAAATAATGAAAAACAGGTACAAGGATTATAAGCCCAAGCCAATTGACACATCAAAAGTGAAACTGAGTGGCGAAATTCTTGAACTCACCGAATTGCTTGCGAAAAATGCGCATGACATTTGGGCACAGCAGCGCATATCAGATGGCTGGATATGGGGACCAGAACGCAAGGATGCCACAAAGGAGCATCCTAATTTGGTTCCATACGAAGATCTTACCGAGCCAGAAAAGGATTACGACCGCAAGATGGTGCTCCTGACGCTCAAGGCAATCCTCGTATTGGGGTATCGCATCGAAGAGCCTTAATATTATGGTAGGTCAACCGTCCCGGTTGACAAATAAAAACCGTCCCCCCGTTGACAAAATAGCGTGGCATTATAAAACCGGTTTTATAGAAGAATTTGAGTTTTATTAAATCACGGAGGTAACTTTATGTCAGGCAAAGCTGCAAGCCATACACAAAGCCCCAGCGCCGCCCATTCAGCCGTAAAACACCCTCATCAAAAACCACCGGACTACGACATGGTTGATTCGGAAAAAGACCTTGCTCAATTTCAACCGATAAGCGACATCCTCACCCATGGACTCTTACCTACTGGATAAAGCAGAACACATATCTCAATAAAATCCTTGAACACAACCCTACAACTTTCAATGAATTCAAGTGTGCTATTATCCCTACAACGATACTTACCCAACCTACTCTGTGCCCATAAGTCTTTTATTCGATGAGAGAGGTAAGCCTTGTGGTTCTTCTCCTGTATCCATTGTACTAGTTCCAATGCAGCGAGGGTATCTAATTTTCTTAACGGCAATATAAGTTCCAAGACTATTCTAAGCTGCGAGAGCGTAATAGCTGGAGCTTTTTTTCCCCAATCTGATTTTCAAATGCCACAGAAAAAAATGTGCTAAGATAACCGTTAGCATACGATGATTCCACCCTGCGTATTTTCTCACCTCATAATGATCCATACCCAACTCGGTCTTTCCCTCTTCAAAACATTGCTCTATTGCCCAGCGTATTCCACAAAGCCAAACAAATGTCGAAAGTCGTGTGTTTTCAGGAGCATTGCTTATGAAAAAAGTGTATGTGGGGGCATCTCCAATGGTACGCCTAATAACGAGCCAAACTGTTTTCCACGGTAAACCATCTTTTAAAAGAGTAACCCTCTTTTTGCAAAAGTCATATTCTATTGACCCCTTTGTTCCTTCAGAAACCTTCCGGCGATACCAGAAATACTCATTTAAGTTGGAGGCTATCTCTTGGACGGGTATTGGATTTTTCGCTGTATCCTCCAAAACAGTCTTAGTGCGCACCTCGCCCTTATACTTGTATTGCTTTACCATCATAACTGGTTCCTTAAGCCAGCATTGAGTATCGGAGGCTATTGAAACAAGGTAAATTTTGCCATCCAACTTTTCCGCAGCCTCAATAAAGTCTGGACTATGACCATAAATACTGTCGGCAACAATATATTTATAGGGAATGATATTTTGTTTGTGGATTTCAGTAAGCATTTCGGATGCCATTTGCGGCTTGGTTTTGAATGTGAGCTCCTCAGGGAAAGCACATTTTTCCCTCCTCTCTTTGTATTCTTCCAAAAACCATTCTTCAGGAACAAAAAGGCGTTTGTCCAAAACCGCATACCCGTGAGCAGAGGCATATGCCGCAAATACACCGACCTGGCAATTTTCTACTTTACCAATGCTCCCGCAGTATTGCCGATGGACACCCGCTGAATCTTTTCCCTTTTTAACAAAATGGGTTAAGCGAAGCAAACCCACCATTTACAAATACATTGAAGGTGGATTCGGCGTAAAAACCAACGCCTTAATCCACCCTACTCATAATTCAAAAGGTAGCTGGCATAATCGGAAGGGCAACGGTCAGGTCTTTTTTTTTGATGTAATGAGTTTCGGTTGGCTTACGGAGTGAAACCCGACATTTCCGTTAATGCTTCAAATGGTTGATGTTGGATTTCGCTTTACTCAACCCAACCTTATATGACTTTTTGAAACTCTATTTTACCCTGAAAACCTTATTCCTTATGGTATTGAGAACGAACTATGCTGAAAATTTACCCACACAAAACATTAAAATTGATCTAATAATTCTTTCTTTTTTTCATTATAATCGTCTTCGGTGATCAAACCCTCTGATTGGAGGTCTTTTATCTCCCGCAACTGTTCTTTTATGCTCATATCGCTCAAGGCTTCCCTGAGCATTTTGGCCTTCTTGTAATCATAATTTTCTTCTGAAATAACACCATCGTCTACCAATTCACGCAGGATAATAAGCTTGTTTTTTATTTTGCTTTCGCTGCGAATTTCCTTTGCTGGACTTGTCGGTTCAAGCTGTTTGGGTACGCCAGTATTGCTCAGCCTTTCTTCTAATCTCTTTAAGCGAGTATCCAGTTCTGATGTACCCATCTTTATCCTTTCATCAACCGTTCCTACCCTTTGGGCTATGGGCTGCTGGTACATTTCATCAGATAAGTCTATGACGAGCCAGTTTTCGTGATCGGGTTCTAACCGTTGTCCCGATGATGGAACCAATTTCCAAAAACGGCTGTGGTTTATTGTCGCTGGATTTTCTTTCGAAATAATGTTTCTTTTTTTCTCTGACATGGAATCATTATACGTTTGAAACATATGAACACGACTGAAGGCAATATTCAGGCTGCGGCCCGAAATGAATAATATACAGTAATTCTGCTGGTCGGTTAAAAGCATGCGTTCAGAATAAGACGAGACGGCAACAACTTGTGTAGGCGTTGCCGCTGAGAATGCCTGTACAATCAAAGGAACTAATTTTTTTATTTCATCGTCCTGGAAAACCCTTAGGGACCCCTTCTTTTTTAACAACCCTCTTTCTTCGTAATAAATATACGATAATGCATTCGTGATGACATTTCCCACCATTTCATAAGGATGGTTAAACTGGATACGACTGCCGTTCCTTTTCACAGGCAATTCTTCGTGTTTTACGGTAATCATACCGTCTTTATACGTGTCTGCATGAATATTCCATAATCTGCAGGAGAAGACCATGCAGATAAATCCTACAATCAAAATCATCCGTTTCAATATGTGTTCCTTTACAAATTTATCCTATAATTTCAACAGCCTCGGAAAGATAGCATACCTCGATCAACTCTATCCCTAAGTCCTTACCAATACCTTTTGCATTGTCCTTTGGAATAACAGCCTTTTTGAAACCCAATCTTTGTGCCTCTTTTAATCGGATTTCAATTTGATTTACACTGCGAACCTCCCCCGCAAGCCCTACTTCTCCAACAAATACGGTATCCGGGGATATTGCCTTTTCCTTAAAACTCGATGCAATCGTCATGGCAATACCGAGATCGGCTGCAGGTTCATCTACCTGAACACCACCTACGATATTCACAAAAATATCCTGCCCCCCCAGTTTTAGTCCTATCCGTTTTTCAAGAATGGCCAGAATCATCGATACCCGGTTATAATCAACTCCGCTAACTTTTCGTTCTGGTATACCAAAGTTTGCCCTTGTAACAAGCGCCTGGATCTCGACTAATAATGCACGAGTTCCTTCCATGCATGAAATAATAGCGGAACCAGCGATAATTCTTCTACCTAGTGAAATAAAGATTTCAGAAGGATTATCTACCGGCAGTAACCCATTTTTTCGCATCTCGAAAATTCCAATTTCATCCGTAGAACCAAATCTGTTCTTGACCACCCTCAAGATGCGATAGCATTGGAATTTTTCTCCTTCGAAATACAAAACCGTGTCAGCCATGTGTTCCAATACTTTAGGACCGGCAATAATCCCCTCCTTGGTTACATGCCCCACCAGAAAAATAGCAGACCCCGTTGACTTGGCATTGACGATCAACTCATGAGCACATTGACGTACCTGTGCAACTGTCCCAGGGGAAGATTCCAGTTGTGGTTTATAAATCATCTGAATAGAATCAATCACAACCAGGGCAGGATGCGTGTTGTGAATATTTTCCAGGATAAAATCCAGATTCGTTTCTGCAACGACCAGCAAATTATCTGACAGGATGGATAATCTCTCAGCCCGAAGTTTGGTTTGAGCTACAGACTCTTCCGCAGTTACATAAAGAGTGGTATACCCTTTCTGGCTGATATATTGACATACCTGTAAAAGGAGCGTAGATTTGCCTATGCCAGGCGTCCCGCCAATCAACACTGCCGAACCAACAATCAGTCCTCCGCCCAAAATTCTATCAAATTCTTCCATCCCCGTCTCTATACAGGGACACTCAAGTAATTGTACATTTGTTATTGGCTGTGGCAGTTCACGATTGAGGGTAACCGATTTACAACCTAAACCAGCGCCGGTACTCATTTCTTCAACAGTTGAGTCCCATTCTCCACAACCTCCACAGCGCCCAACCCATTTGAGGCTTTTCCAGCCGCAATGCTGACAAACATAAACCACACCCGTCTTGGTCATATCTATAGTATTACTTTGTAATAACTTCTTTTCCCCATTTCCATGAGGACAAGTTTTTGTAAGTTTTTGTTTATTAAAGACCGATAAATCCAAAGCACGAAATCCGAAATTCGAAAGAATTTCAAAATTACAAATTCAAAGGAGTTGAAAGTTAACTTAAATCTTACAACTTACAACTGTTTTTCAAATGTTCCAAACCTCGTTTTTAATTTCATTCATTTGATATTAGAATTTGTTTCGAATTTGTCCAAAAAGCAAACAACACTATTTATTATTCAGTACTAAGTAACTTTTCCTGGTTGCGGCTATGCAGTGCTAGGAATGGTAAAAATTGTTATACTACCACTGTTCCATAAAACAAAAAAGGGAAGAGTCGCACTCTCCCCTTTATTTATTTCTATTTGTTTCGTCTCATTTATAGGCTACTTTCAGCACTCGCCAGCGCAGGTTCCGGGCTCTCAACGACCTCATCAAAGACTAGTTTACCATCCTGTACCCTTGCCTTTACATGTTTCTTTCCCTCAAATCTACCCTGTAGTATTTCTTCCGAGAGAGGATCTTCTAAATAATTTTCTATCGCCCTTCGAAGGGGACGTGCTCCAAAGTTCTGATCATATCCCTTCTCTATGAGAAAATCTAATACCTCATCTGTAAGCGTAATGCTGATATTGTAATTATCCAATCTCTTTTTCACGCTCTTTAATTCAATTTCAATAATCTTCTTCAAATCCTTTTTATTCAGTGGTTTGAAGACGATGATATTATCCACCCTGTTTATAAACTCCGGACGGAAGTGCTTGTCAACCTCTTTCTTTAGTTGCTCCTTCATCATCTCATAGGTATGTTCATCGGTCGCCTTTTTAAAGCCTAAAGATGCCTGGTTTTTAATAACGTCCGCTCCAATATTTGAAGTCATAATAATGACCACATTGCGGAAATCTACGTGACGACCAAAACTGTCCGTCAATTTCCCGTCTTCCATAATTTGTAATAAGATATTGAATACATCAGGATGGGCCTTCTCAATTTCATCCAGCAATACAACGGCATAAGGACGACGGCGAATCTTTTCTGTCAGTTGTCCCCCTTCTTCATAGCCGATATAGCCTGGTGGCGCGCCAATCAATCGGGAAATATTATGTTTTTCCATGTATTCGGACATGTCTATCTGGATAAGCGATTCTTCTTCTCCAAACATAAATTTTGCCAGAGACCTTGCAAGGTGCGTCTTCCCCACACCAGATGGCCCTACAAATATAAAAGATGCAACAGGACGATTCGGGTTCTTCAAACCTGCGCGAGAGCGGCGTATCGCCTTGGCTATCGCATTTGTAGCTTCCTCCTGGCTAACCACCATCTTATGAAGTTCCTCTTCCATACGAAGAAGCCTTTTAGCCTCTGCAGATTCTATGCGTGTGATGGGAATACCAGTCATTTTAGAAACGACCTCAGCGACAATTTCACTATTCACTACTCCCTCAACCTCTACACGGGTTTCCCGCCATTCCTTCTCAATCGTTTCCTTTTTCTTTTTTAATTTATCGGCTTTGTCTCTTAACCGGGCAGCCCTTTCAAAATCCTGAATCGCAACAGACTCGTCTTTATCTTTTTCCAGTTTATTGATTTCTTCCTCAATATGTCTCAAATCAGGCGGTTGCGTGGTCGCCTTGAGTCGTATCCTTGCACATGCCTCATCAATCACATCAATCGCCTTGTCCGGAAGGTATCTTCCCGTAATGTACCGAATAGATAGTTCAGTCGCTGTTTCTATTGCATCATTCGTAATTTTAACCTTGTGGTGTGCCTCGTACCGGTCGCGTAGTCCTTTTAATATTTCAATGGTCTCTGCCTTTGAAGGAGGTTCAACGACAATCGTTTGGAACCTTCTCTCAAGGGCGCCGTCTTTTTCAATATATTTCCTGTATTCATCCAACGTAGTAGCGCCAATACACTGGATTTCTCCCCGTGATAATGCGGGTTTCAAGACATTAGACGCATCAATGGCGCCTTCAGCGCCGCCTGCGCCCACAAGGGTATGTAACTCATCAATAAACAGGATGATATTCTTTGCCCTTTTTACTTCTGACATTACCGCTTTAATACGCTCTTCAAACTGGCCTCTGTATTTAGTGCCAGCCACCATCATTGCAAGGTCTAAGACCACAATCCTGCGGTCTCTTAACAGTTCTGGGATATTCCCATGAACTACGGACTGTGCAAGACCTTCAACGATTGCTGTTTTGCCTACCCCTGCCTCACCCAGCAAAACAGGGTTATTCTTGGTTCGGCGGCATAACACTTGAATGACACGTTCGATCACATCCTGTCGTCCGATGACCGGATCGAGTTCATGTTCCCTGGCTTGTTGCGTGAGGTCCCTACCGAAAGCGTCCAACGCAGGAGTCTTTGATTTCCCCTTCTTCTCTTCTTTTTCCTGATTGATACCACCCTGAACCGCTTCTGAACCTAACAGGCCAATAACTTCCTCCCGTACGTCTTCGAGTTTTACCCCGAGATTTAACAATACCTGGGCAGCAACACCTTCCTGCTCTCTGAGCAGTCCTAATAATAAATGTTCCGTTCCAATATAATTATGGCCAAAAGCCCGCGCCTCCTCCATCGCATATTCCAGCACCTTTTTTACGCGTGGGGTAAATGGTAACTGTCCTACTGAAACCAGGTCTGATCCACTCTGTACAATTTTTTCTACCTCCAGGCGTATTTTTTTCAACTCTATATCCAGGTTTTGTAAAACATTAGCAGCAACGCCACTACCTTCCTTCACCAACCCTAACAGGATATGCTCCGTTCCAATATATTCGTGATTAAAACGCCGGGCCTCTTCTCGTGCAAGCGCCATAACCTTTCTGGCACGGTCAGTAAATCGATCAAACATAATAACACCTATCCTTTCAAACTTTTTATCTTTTCCAGGCGTTTTCTTACATATGATGCGCGAATAATATTCCTCTGTGTGGAATTAAGCTCGCGTCCTTCCAGCTTTTGTAAGTGTCCCGGCAGCGTGAGAATGAAAAGCTCATTTAACGTTTTCATTTCAATATCATTAATTATTCCCAAATTAACTCCCATTCTGACTTGAGACAGCAGGTGCATAATCTCCTCTGAAGAAATCAATCGCGCCACCTTGAGCATACCATAAGACCGCCATACACGGTCCTCTAGCTGTTCACGACTTTCTGAAACGAGCGCCTTTCTCGCCATCCGTTCATAACTGGTAATCCTGGGTATCACACTTTCAATAATTTCAATAATTTCTGTTTCCGACTTGCCCAGGGTAAACTGGTTCGAGATTTGATATAAATCCCCTGAGACTTGCGTCCCTTCACCATATAGCCCCCTGACCACCAACCCGAGCTTCATAACCGCAGTAAACACCTTTTCAATATGGTGAGTCATCCCTAATGCTGGCAAATGCAACATGACCGATGCCCTCATTCCTGTACCAACATTTGTAGGGCAGGCCGTTAGATATCCAAACCGTGAAGAATAAGCATAATTTAATTTTTTCTCCAGTTTATTATCGATATCATCTATCGTTTTCCACGCCTCTTTTAGTTCAAATCCAGAGCGAATCACCTGTATTCTTAAGTGATCTTCTTCGTTTATCATGAGACTGACGGTTTCCGATTTACCAAAGGCAACACCCCGCTCACCCTCTCCCCCGGCATGCTCCCTGCTAATAAGGTGTCGTTCTACCAAAAAAAGCCTGTCTATGGGTGTAATATCCGCAAGGTTCAAATAACAAAGATCCTGTGAAATATCGGCGTCTTTAATCTTGTCCCTTATGGTCTCTTCAAGTTCCTTTTTTTGCTTTACATTGGCCCTTGAAAGAAAGGGAAATCGCGCCATATTCCTGGCTAAACGAATCCTGCTGCTAATGACTATGTCTGACTCATGACCTGTTCCTCTGAGCCATTCACCTGTATTATCAGCGAGATCGCTAATTTTCATCGTTGTCGCCTGAAAGCCCATAAATCTTATCCCTCAACTCAGCAGCCACTTCGTAATCTTCTTTTTCTACAGCCTTATTCAGTTCATTCCGTAACTGCATGAGTTCATTCTTCTTTATCAATTCTTTTCCTGCCCTTGAAGGCACTTTTCCAACATGTTGGGTACTGCTATGCATCTTTTCCAATAATGGAATTAATCCTTTTCTAAAAATGGTATAATCCATCGGGCAACCCAAACGGCCATTGGAGCGGAATTCTAAATAAGACAGCCCGCACACGGG
>JANLHY010000765.1 GCA_024653795.1 Candidatus Brocadiaceae bacterium
TTCGTGAGATATTCACTGAGATTTCACAACCCTTGTCCTCGTGAAACTTGTCCTCGTGAAAACGGGGAACGGGGAAAGGAACCCACCCCTTACCCCTCCCAAGAGGGGAATTGTAGAGTATCATCCCAAGAGGGGAATAATTTGTGCCATTATAAAAATGTGGATTTAAGTTAAACACGGACAAACAAGTTTGTCCGTGCCACCCTAAAACCCGCATAAATAAAATGAAAATTCCTATACAATTAAAGAAATTTTTGCGGAGTAATACTATATGGCAGACGATAAATATAAAATTCAAAAGATAGATGACTATCGCTGGCGCATTCCCAGAGAAGGCAAGATGCGGGTGGACGGCATCGTGTATGCCGACAAACACATGCTGGAAGAAATTCAGAAGGACGAAAGCCTGCAGCAGGTTATTAATGTCTCTTATCTTCCGGGGATTGTAAGCCATTCGCTGGCAATGCCTGACATCCATTGGGGATATGGGTTTCCCATCGGTGGTGTGGCTGCGTTTGATATGGACGAAGGCGTGGTTTCCCCCGGCGGCGTGGGATACGACATTAACTGCGGGGTAAGGCTGCTCAGGACGGGATTGTATCGCGTGGAGATTTCCAACAAGTTAGAATCCCTAGTTAACACTCTGTTTGCCAATATTCCATCCGGTGTAGGATCGCATCGCAAGGATTTAAAACTTTCACAACACGAAGTAAAAAACGTACTCAAAAATGGCGCTCGCTGGGCAATTTCTCAGGGTTATGGGACAAAAGAAGATTTAGAACATATTGAAGAGAAGGGCTGCATCGCAGGAGCTGACCCTGAACTGGTTTCAAATCGGGCTATTGAAAGAGGCCTGGCACAATTAGGCACACTCGGTTCAGGAAACCACTTTGTCGAGGTCGGTTATGTATCAGAGATTTACAACGAAGAGATTGCCCGCGCGTTGGGACTCGAAAAGGACGCCATTACCATTGTGGTACACACGGGATCAAGGGGCTTGGGTTATCAGGTGTGCGATGACTTCATTCGAGTTATGATCGATGCATCCCGAAAATATAATATCGAACTGCCTGACCGCCAGCTCTGCTGTGCCCCTATTAATTCACCGGAGGGGAAAGAATATCTTGCTGCAATGGCATGTGCAGCCAATTATGCCTTTGCCAATCGACAGATGATTACCCACTGGGTTCGGGAATCCTTTGAAATGGCGCTGCACGTAGGCCCTAAGGAATCCAGAATATCCCCCGTTTATGATGTCTGTCATAATATCGCCAAATTCGAGGACCATATCGTCGATGGTATAAAGAAGCGGTTATGTGTTCATCGTAAAGGCGCTACCCGTGCATTTCCACCAAACCACCCTGATACACCCGACGCATACAAAACCGTGGGCCAGCCCGTATTAATACCGGGAGACATGGGACGATGTTCTTATGTGCTTGTAGGCACAGAAAAGGCATATTCCGATACCTTTGGCAGCACGTGTCATGGGGCGGGTAGGGTCATGAGCAGGAATCAGGCGATGAAGATAGCCAAGGGGCGAAGCATTGCCCAGGAACTGAAAGAAAAAGGAATACTCGTCCGTGCCGACAGCCGTGCCACACTTGACGAAGAACTTCCTGAGGCATATAAAGACGTGACAGAAGTGGTGGATATCGTGGAACACGCCGGCATTAGTAAAAAAGTCGCTCAACTAAAACCGATGTGTGTTATCAAAGGATAACTATTCCAGAGGAGAAAAGATTTTATGTACAAAACCATAGAAGCCTATTATGAAAATGGCAAAATTATTTATAAAGATACCAATTCTGTAATCTATTTTTTTAATGGTTAACTCTGGTGACTGCCGATAAATCACATACTCAGAAGCTAAAAGAGCTAAAAATTGTAAATCCAATTTAAGGTGATAAACAGACTTCAAAAACAGGAGAATACCCATGCCAAAACGATTAGTTTTAGAATTCCCAGTCGAATTTCCGGAAGAGGGTGCGTTGAACAAAAAAGCCTTAAAAAAGGGGAAAGAAGCCGTAGTCCTGGAGCTTTTAAGAGAATGCAAGATATCTCAGGGAAAGGCTGCTGAACTTTTGGAGATAGATCGGCAAGATCTTTTCGATTTGATGGCAAAGCATGATATACCAATGGCAGATTTCCCTCCGGAGGAACTCAAGCGCCAACTAGAATATGCTGAAAAGAAAGGAAAGAAATAGTGTGTCAGACGTGGTTGTAGCTGATAGCAGCCCCATTATTAGTTTTGCCAGGGCGAATAAACTTCATATTATTCCAAGTATTTACAAAAAAGTAATAATCCCACAGGGAGTATATGATGAAATTGTGGTTAAAGGGAGAGGAAAGTCAGGGGCAGAAGAAATAAAAAACGCAGATTGGATCAGTCTTTGTGAAATAAAAAACCAAGTTGAGGTTGAAAAACTAAAAGAAAAATTTGGGCAGGGAGAATCTGAGGCCATAGTTTTGGCACAAGAGCTAAAAGCAATCCTTCTTGCAGATGAATGGGGCGTTATTAGAGAAGCCAGAAGACGAGGCATTGAAATTACCAGTACACACTTAGTTCTTATAGAAGCGAAAAAGAGGCATTTGATAGAAAGTGTAAAGAAAGAGTTAGAGGAACTAATCGTTAGCGGCTTCCGGACAACACCAATGCTTATCAAAGAAACCCTCCGAATTACAGGAGAATAAGCGGATTCGCATAAATGATAGTCTTTTATAATCATCTAAAAGAACTATACAGAACGGTAAAACGCCAAAACTTTTTGTTTAGGATTGATGAGGCAGAAAAAAATCTGAAAGCGGAGAAAGTAAAGAAGGTTTCGTTTGACAAATTTATTGAAAGTATCTGAGAAATGAAACCAAAATACGTTTCATACGGCAAAACCTTTGAAAAGAAATATGGTGGTGTGTATTTCATAGAAATAGGCAGTCATGACGTATGTTACTGAATCTTGTTTTCATGTAATCTAGTTCTCTGTGACAGGTTGTTATCAAAGTTAAGATAGTATTACGTAATCGGGGCAGGCAATGGGTACTTCACAAAACACCGATAAATATGCCGCTGACAGGTTTCACATGGTGCAATACCAGTTGGTGAACCGTGGTATTCATGATGAGCGTGTGCTGAAGGCGATGTCAGAAATACCCAGGCATGTGTTTGTGCCTGAATTGTACAGGCACGCCGCATATGAGGATTGCCCACTCCCCATAGGAGAAGGGCAGACCATTTCACAACCCTATATGGTAGCCATTATGACTCAATGCCTCGAATTAAAAGGAAATGAAAAAATATTAGAGATTGGCACAGGATCAGGCTATCAGGCTGCAGTCCTCAGCAGGCTCGCAGAGCATGTTTATACAATCGAAAGACACGAAGCCCTTGCATTAAAAGCAAAGCTTATTTTACAAGAGACGGGATGTAATAACGTGGGTGTCATCACGGGAGACGGAAGCCTGGGACTGCCGGACAAAGCGCCCTTCCAGGGGATTATTATTACAGCCTGTGCGCCTCACATCCCAAAGAGTTTGATAGTTCAGCTTGAAATCGACGGACGATTGGTAATACCTATTGGAAACCCTTATAATCAGGTATTGCATCAGATAGTAAAAACTGGGAAAATGATCAAAAGCCAGAGTATTTTGGAGTGCGCCTTTGTACCCTTAATCGGCAAAGAAGGCTGGAAAATGGAATAATCCTACATTAAATAGAACAGGACAGGGTGGCACGGACAAACTGGTTTGTCCGTGATAGTTGTTTGCTTGAATGTATATGGAATATAAAATAAAGAAACAATGGAAAAAAACTATTTACCATTACAATAGTCCTGGCCACGCGCACTTTTTAACATTTTCTTGTTATCAAAGACTCCCATTATTAAGCCGAGAACGCACAAGGCATTGGTTAATCGAAGCAATAACACAAGCTAAAGAAAAATATAAGTATGCACTGTGGGCATATGTAATTATGCCAGAACACGTCCATCTCATGGTCTACCCGATGGTTCAAGAGTACAATATTTCGTTTTTTTTGAAAACACTCAAACAATCGGTAGCCAGGAAGGCCAAACATTATCTGGAAGAGAACAATCGTGATTGGCTGAAGAGATTAACCGTTGAGCGTGGAGCAAGGAAAGTTTTCAGATTCTGGCAAACAGGACCTGGCTATGACCGAAATATCAATAGTAAAAATGCGCTTTTTGAAAAAATTCATTATATGCATAACAATCCTGTTAAAAGGGGGCTTGTATCAACTCCTCAAAAATGGAAGTGGTCAAGCGCAGGATGGTACAATGGTGAAAAGAATGTTATATTAGCAATGGATAATTTTGACCTTTAGTTATTTTTTTTAAACTATTTTTAACCAGTCAAGTAAATACAGGAGCACGGACAAACAAGTTTGTCCATGCCACCCAAATACCTATTTAGATGATGTCTTAAGAGGATAAAGATTGCTATAATCTTTTCTCGTGCAAGTAGAAAATATTTTTACCATTATGGACGACAAAAAAGCTGCAATTATAAAAATCCTGGAAATGGCTATTATCGAAGAGATAAAGGCAAAGAATTTTTATTTCAAAAGTAGAGAATAAGGCGTTTCATTTTTACAAAGCAGCAGCCCTCCTGGCAAGGACACAGGAGGAAAAACTGATGTTTGAAAGATTGGCCTCTCTTGAACAGATGCACGCAGACCAATCCCAAATCGAAGTGCAGATGGCTGCAAATGAATCGCTCCATTTCTCAGAGGACGACATACCCTGGAAAATATAAAATTTTGAAGGAAGACGAAGATGCCTAGAGATATACCTGTTGGCAACGGTTCATTACTGGTCGCATTCGATGCGGACTACACGATTAGAGACCTTTATTATCCGCGTGTAGGTAAGGAAAACCACGCGCTGGGTAACCCATGCCGATTCGGTGTGTGGACACGGGAAGGGTATTCGTGGATCAATGCACGGGAGTGGAAACTCGCCTTGGGATATATGAAAGAAACCCTCGTAACTAATGTACGGGCGTTTCATGAAAGGCTGGGTCTTCAGCTTACCTGCAACGACGTCGTTGATTTCGAGAAAAATATTTACATGCGCAAGGTGACCGTCCGAAATCTTAAAAGTAATGAAAGAGAAGTCCGTCTTTTCTTTCATCAGGACCTGAGCGTAATGGAAAACGAAGTTGGAGACACGGTGTTTTATGATGCAAAGCTGAATTGTCTCATTCACTATAAAGGCCCCAGATATTTCCTAATGAATTGTTCTGCCGGCGATGTATGGGGCGTCAGAGAATATGCAACCGGAATCAAGCGGCACCGTGGCGCCGAGGGCACCTGGCGGGATGCTGAAGACGGCGTTCTGGAGGGAAACCCCATAGCGCAGGGTTCCGTTGACTCGACCATCGGTATTTCAATGAAAATCCCACCACTGGGAGATTCTACTGCGTATTATTGGATTGCCGCTGGAAAGAACTACGGAGAAGTCGACAACCTGAACGATATCATTCTCAGCGAAAAACCTCAAACAATCCTCGACAGGACGGCAAGTTATTGGCATCATTGGGTCAACAAAGAAGAGTTCAATTTTGGAAATCTGCCGTCCGATGTGGTCGATCTTTTCAAGAGAAGCCTGCTGATTCTTATGACGCAGATTGACAACGGCGGCGCTATTATTGCCGCAAACGACTCTGATATCAGACAGTATGCAAAAGATACTTATAGTTATATGTGGCCCCGGGACGGCGCGCTGGTAAGTTATGCGCTGATGAAGGCAGGATACACCACGACCTGCCGGAAGTTTTTCGACTTTTGCGCCAATGTAATCACACCTTATAATTTCTGTGCAAGCGTCATGGTTGAAAACGGCTTTTTACTGCACAAATACAATCCTGATGGTTCTTTTGGCAGTTCGTGGCATCCCTGGGTAAAAGGCGAAGAAATACACGTGCCGATCCAGGAAGATGAAACCGCCCTGATTCTTTGGGCGATATGGCAATATTACGATCTTTACAGAAAGATCGATGTGATACGTCCCCTGTATCACTCTTTTATCGAAAAGACGGCAGATTTTCTTGTAAGTTACAGGGATGAGCAAACGGGGTTACCGCTTCCTTCGTACGATTTGTGGGAAGAAAGGCGCGGCATATTGTCCTTTACAACAGCTACCGTGTACGGCGGTCTGATAGCCGCTGCAAACCTTTCCGATATCTTTTATCATACCGAAAAAGCCAAATTATACCGGCAAACTGCATTACAAATTAAAAAGGCAATTGACCAATATCTTTACAGCGAAAAGCACAAGAGATTTTTACGAATGATCTATCCGAAGAAGGACGGAGGATATGAAATTGATGCAACGATCGATGCCAGTCTGTACGGGATGTTCGCCTTTGGTGTATATGATCCCAACGACATAAAGGTGAAAAACACGATGAAGGCAATCGAAGAAACCTTATGGATCAAGACCAAAATAGGCGGAATTGCACGCTATGAGCATGACCAGTACCAGCGCATTGGCAACGACGACACAATTCCCGGAAATCCCTGGATAATCTGTACCATGTGGATGGCACAATATTATGTATCAACAGCCAGGTCTGTCGAAGACCTTGAACGCGTAGTGAACTCCTTGCGATGGACGGTATCCCACGCATTGCCTTCCGGTGTCCTGGCCGAACAGATAAACCCGTTTACAGGCGAACCCGTTTCTGTTTCTCCGCTGACATGGAGCCATGCAACCGTTGTCCAAACGGTAATGGACTATCTGGAAAAGATGCAGGAATTACATACCTGTGGACAATGCGGACGGTCAATATTTCGTTACGACCGGGCAGGCCGTCAGCAAGTCAGAAAACATTCCCCAACGCATTCAGGCATAATTCCAGACCAGGAACACATCCATTATCTTGAGCAGGTAATTGTTAAGAAAGATAACGAATCTTTTACTGTGAATATAGACCAGAGGAAGTGTATTGGTTGTGGTATCTGTGTTGAGAACTCTGAGGGTGTTGTATATGTTGTTGACGATAAAGCAAAGATTATTGCCGAGAAGGTTTCTGGCTGGGATATCAAACCAGAATTCAAAAAGTGCTGCCCGTTAGGGGCGATTACGGTAAAGACTGCTTAAAAGGATTTGAGATGTTTAAATAACTGTGCTAAAAATCAACGAAGCGACAGACACAGATTTAAAGGTCATTGAGAGGCTACAGCATCTCGGCTGGAGGGGGGGGCTTGAAGCAAGTAAAATGTAGTAACTAGGGAGTGTTTTTTCTGTTTGACTCAAATAGCCCCATTTGTTATCTTTCAGTAAAATAGGAGGAAATTATGGAAAAGGCAATTTTGTTAAATGAGATAAAATTTATGGAATTAAAGCTTCATGCCTTAAAGGCACAAGTGGAAGCAGAGAAACCAAAGATTGAGTCTCATACATCGGCAAGTCTCTACGGCCTTCTTAAAGGGAGTGACGACATAACAATTGAGGATATTGAGGCAGTAAAGATAAAAGGCAAGGAGTCTGTTTAGTGTATATCGTTACAGATACGCACCCATGGGTTTGGTTTTTGACAGCAAGCCCGCGCCTTTCTCAAAAAGCCAAATCTATATTATCCGACCCCTCCAATCTGATTATTCTCCCATCCATCGTTATGATGGAGATTAAATATCTCTATCAGCACAAGCGCATTACTCTTTCCTTTGAAGAAGCCTTGCAGCAAGTAGAAACAAGTGAGAATATACTTTTACACCCGCTGGATATATCTGTAGTAACAATAGCCCCAATAAGCCTTGATATTCACGATGCCATAATTGTCGGCACCGCAATTCAGACCGCCGAGGAGTTTGCTCAAACCGTATCGTTGGTTACCATTGATAAAGCCATTACGGATTCCAAGCTTGTGCCAGTGGTTTGGTAAGTGTTCTTTCAGTCGATTCAAGGATTATGCCAAGAATATACGAAGCAACAGACACAGATTTAAAGGTCATTGAGAAATTACAGCAAATTGGCTGGAAGCGGGAGGATACCTTGATTTATCAGCGGGAGTACGCTTTAAGTCCCGAACATCAGAAGATGTTTGAACAGCGGAAAGAGCATAAGGCCAGATATTACTCTCACTGAATGGGAATCTACTGACTTTAAAAAAAAGTTTATGAACTGGTGAAGGAATGTCAATATCTCCAACACGTGAAAAGGCGCGTCCGAAAGTTATAGAGCTTGTCCATAGCTTTAAAGCAAATGAAGCGGCCTATATTAACCCTGCATCACATTATAACGAGACAGAAGTTAGAACTCAGTTTATAGTTCCTTTCTTCCAGGCGTTAGGATGGGACGTATTAAATAAAAAAAGATTGCCATTAGATCTGCGAGAGGTTATTCAAGAGGCTACCGTTGAGGTAGGCACGGAAAAACTATCCAAAAAACCGGATTACGAGTTCCGTCTTGCAAGGCAGCGAAAGTTTTTTGTTGAAGCCAAGAAGCCGTCCATTAAAATTGAAAGCGATAATGCCTCGGCATTTCAAACACGAAGATACGGTTTTAGCGCCGGGTTACCTGTATCGATCCTTACTAATTTTCACAAACTTGCAATCTATGATTGTGTGCCAGTCCCGGGCAAGGAAGACAACCCACGAAAGGCCAGGCTGAAGCTTTACTCATATGAAGAGTTGGAAAGTTGCTTCGACGAACTTTATGACACGCTTTCACGAGTAGAAGCAAGCGTGTTGGGCGACATTTATGAACTTCTCATAGCACAGGAACTTGTACTTGATAATCGGAACAATCTTACCCTTGTTGAAAAACCGGAAGTAATAGCAAGCGGTGGAATCTTTACGACGCCAAAGTATATTGTAGATTCAATTGTGGAGCGGACACTTGCTCCGGCAATCAGCGGCAAAACCCCTGCTGAACTGGCTTCTATTCATATTGCCGATATATGCTGCGGGTCCGGCGTTTTTTTATTAGCCGCCTATGATTTTTCACTAAACTATCACCTCAATTGGTATCTAAAAGACGGCGCCGCAAAACATAATGGCAGAGAGATTTATGAGATAGGGCAAGGAGAATGGCGACTTACCCTTAACCAAAAACGTAAAATCTTACTAAATAACATCTTTGGCGTTGATATTGAAGGTCAGGCCGTAGAAGTAGCCAGATTCAGTCTACTTCTAAAGCTTATAGAAGATGAAACGAATGAAAGCATTGTAAACCATTTGTCTTACTATAAAGAGCAGGCCCTTCCGGCATTAGACAATCATATAAAGTGCGGAAACAGTCTTGTCAGCCCTCTTCAGTTTCAGAGTTACAATGAATCCGCAGATGATGCGCTTTTGGAACTAATTAATCCTTTTGATTGGGAAAAAGAGTTCCCTGCAATTTTCAATAAAGGCGGATTTGACATAGTTATCGGCAACCCGCCATATATACGAATACAAAACATGGTCGTATCTTCACCTGAAGAGGTTAAATTTTATCAAAGCTCGACATCCGGTTATACTTGCGCAGAAAGCGACAATTTTGACAAGTACGCTCTGTTTATAGAGCGGGCTGTCTCTCTCTTAAATCAAAAAGGCTTTTTGGGCTACATTGTTCCTCACAAATTTTTTGCGATCAAATCGGGCCAAAACTTGCGGAAGCTTATTTCTAATGGACGTCACCTGAATGAGATTGTTTACTTCGGAGTTCAGCAGGTTTTCGGGAAGCGATCAACAACGTACACCTGCATTCTCATATTGGCGAAGAGTCCGAACCCCGAATTTTCTGTTGAAATAGTTGATGATCTAAAAACCTGGCGTTACTCAGAACTCGGCATCAAGCAATCGCATCCATCAGAGGAGCTTGATGAGAAACCATGGACTTTTATCCAGGATAGGGCCAAGCTCCTTTTTGACCGATTGCGCAGGGAGCACCCTTTGCGACTGGAAACTGTCGCAGAAATCTTTGTGGGAGTTCAAACAAGCGCCGATAAAATCTATATCATACATCCGACAAAGATAGCAACCAATACCGTCAGTTTTATTGATGTCAAAGGAAAGAAATGGACAATCGAGCGAGATATATTAAGGCCAAGCCTGTTAGACTCGCCTCTATACCCTTTTTGCAAGCCTGAGCCGAATACATTCATCATATTTCCTTATAAAATCAAGAATAACGATGCAGAACTTTATTCGCCCGATGAGATGCGTAAACTTTTTCCGAAAGCGTGGAAATATTTAAATGCTCACAAGTCCAAGCTGATGGATAGGAATATTCAAGGTGGTACAGCGGATTCCTGGTACAGATATGGACGTTCGCAAAGCCTGACTAAGTTTAATAGCGAGAAGATTATCCTGCCGATTCTGTCAACGGACCCTCGATACGCTTATGATGACAGAAATATCGTCGTCACAGGCGGTGGTAACGGTCCGTATTATCTAATTCGACCTCGTAAAGACACGCACCTGTCTATATTTTTCATTCTGGCAGTCTTATGTCATCCGTTAATAGAGGCTATGGTGCGGGCATCATCGAGTGCATTTCGCGGCGGATATTACTCTCATGGCAAGCAGTTTTTGGAGAGTCTGCCCATCCCTGACATAGATTTTACCAATGCTTCCATGAAAAACAATCACGATCAGATAGTTTCGTTGTCTAAAAAGCTGATTGCTGTCAATGAAAGGATAAAGTCTTCAACTATCCCGAAACAGCGCAATGTATATGAGCGGCAAAGACTGATTCTCAGTGACCAGATAAATAAGCTTGTGGAAGCTTTATATGGATTGAGTCCAACGGACTTAAAAGCCGCTGAAAGCGTGCAAATACCCACTTAAAGAAGAGACTATGAAACGACCGGTATCATATCAAAAAATTAGAGGCGCCTATTACACACCGAAACCGATAGCCGAGTTCCTTTCTAAATGGGCTATCCGCTCTATTCAAGACGAGGTTCTAGAACCAAGCTGCGGTGACGGCACTATATTGGAGACTGCCGCGGAAGTTTTGCTCAGTAAGGGAGCCAGTAAAAAAGAAACTATTGAGCGTATTCATGGTGTTGAGATAGACCATGAGGAAGCGCAAAAAGCATATTTGCGTCTTTGCAATTTAGGTCTGACAGTCACGAACAGCACTATTTACAAGGGAGATTTCTTTTTGTATTGCTGGACACACCTCGCGCCGGAACGCAATCTTTTCTCTTCCCATGATGCGAACGGCAGAAAGTTTGATGCAATTATCGGAAACCCGCCGTTTATTCGCTATCAACATTTTAAGGAAGAACACAGTATGATTGCCTTCGATCTGATGAAACGTTTACACTTGCACCCAAGCAGGCTTACAAATGCCTGGGTGCCTTTCATTGTAGCGTCAACAATGCTTTTGAAGGACGATGGACGGTTGGCAATGGTCGTTCCGGCAGAATTGCTACAAGTAGGATATACAGCCGAGCTTAGATTATTTTTAAGCAATATTTTTAAGCGGATAACGATCTTTACATTTCGCCGGTTGTTGTTCCCTGATATTCAGCAAGAAGTGGTTTTGCTCTGTGCGGAAAAAAACGGGCATGGGCCGGAAGGCATAGATGTAGTTGAGCTCAACGGTTTGGAAGACCTGACGTTGTACAATAATAACAGATATAAACAAGCTGTATTTAAGGCGATAGACCATTCGACTGAAAAGTGGACGCAATATTATCTTACCCCAAATGAAATAGAGCTGATTCGGGAACTCAGAAAAAATGAACGCCTTCAAACACTAGGGAATCTGGCATCTGTTGATGTCGGCATTGTAACGGGCATGAACAACTTCTTTGTATTGACAGAAGACGAAAAAAAACGCTCATCTTTGGATGGTTTTACAAGAGAGATCGTTACAAGATCTGCGCATGTTGGCGGTCTAATTTTTCGGGAATCGAACTGGAAGACCCTTGCAGAGCAACAATTGCCCTCACATTTACTCTGTCTCCCTGATGTCCCTTTTGAAGAGCTACCTCAACGCACCCATGCCTATGTAAAGAAAGGGGAGGCAGAAGGTTGGAATACCGGATATAAGTGTCGCATTCGAAAGCGCTGGTACATAGTGCCTTCGTTATGGGTGCCGGATGCATTCATGTTGCGACAGATTTACCGCTATCCCAAAATTGTATTAAATCAAACAACCGCAACGTGTACTGATACAATTCATCGAATAAAGTTTCACAACGGCGTTAAGGGTGAACAATTGACAGCAGCGTTTATAAATTCTCTAACGTTTGCCTTTTCAGAAATTGGTGGACGAAGCTATGGGGGCGGTGTTTTGGAGCTTGAACCTAGAGAAGCGGAACACCTTCCAATTCCGTACGAACACGCAACCTCTCTTACTCTTGAGGAAATTGATAGATTATTACTATCCGAGAACATTGATGCAGTATTAAACATTACAGACAAATTATTGCTTCAAGAAGGGATGGGTTTATCAAAAAAGGAAGTTATGGAACTTCGACAGATATGCAAAAAGCTGACGGATAGAAGGATTGAACGAAAATGATTTAGATAATAGAAGGGGCAGAGGCATTCGGGTTTTGGAAAGCATTTAGAAGGCGTGCGGTTCTTGCGGCAAGAGGCAGAAAGGCGCATTGAGCGAATTATTGCCGAGGTATGGGGAGGAAATAGTGAAGTATGAAGCTGAGGTTTTGGGCATCGATAGTAATAATCTTTAGTTCTTATTCTCCTCTGGCGCTGATCTTAATGTTAGCTCGTCATTATAGTTTCACCGATGAGGAACTGGATTTCATCCCTTCGGCTTCGCTCAGGACAGGCATCAACTACGATTAAATACCGCATGGGAAAAGAACTGGACTTATACGATAATAGTCAGAAAACCGCTCCCTGCTTAAAGATTACAGGGATATGATTGCTCGTATAATTGCTGAGGTTTTGGAGATAGAGGAAAAAGTCAACACTGGGTTAAACCACTTCATGAAAAAGGTTTGAAAATGATTTCTTTATGATATAGAATTACAGAAAAGAGGAGATACTATGAATGCATATAAATATCATTCTATTGTAAAAGAAGATGGAATTGTTGAATTGCCGAAAATTCCCCTGCCTAAAGGTGCAAGGGTTGAGGTTATAATACTGCCGGAAGAAGAAACCTTTGAAATGATGCGGGCGGCGGAAAGCAGTATAAAATTCTGGGAAAATTCAACAGACGATGCCATCTGGAACAATGCTTAAACAAAGAGATATTGTTCTTATTCCTATCCCTTTTACAGACTTGGTCTCCCAAAAAAGACGTCCTGCTGTGGTAATCTCCTCAGACAATTACAACGAAACACATGAACAAGTCAATCATAATCAAAATATTTGGCCGTGTAAAAACTCATATCCTTTTAAAGATAAAAGAATTTCTCTTGAAAATTATAGAACAGCACAACACAGTAAATTAGACAGGAGGGCTGCAATGCAGAAGATTTTGCCGAAAGGGTTTCTGTCTGGGATATTAAACCTGCATTCGAAAAGTGCTGCCCGTTAGGGGCAATTACGGTAAAAAAAGCAGATAATACGGATTAGTAAAGACAGATCTTGAGTCCAAGAATATATTTGACGCGTATAATAAAATGTTGACATGGTATTTAAAAGAGCTATATAAGATTTACAGTCGTGGAGATGCCACTGAAGAAAGTTGCTATTATGCCTTATCAGGTCTTTTGCAGAAATATGCAGAATCAGTTGGCAAGAAAAATATCTCCATAACCACCCTGCCAAAAAAGACGGACGCTGGTAATCCCGATTTTAGAGTATGGGATGGGAATCAGCATATTGTTGGCTATATCGAAGCAAAAGCCCCAACAAACGAATATTTGGATCAAATAGAAACCACAGATCAGCTAAAACGGTACTTAAAAACATTCCCTAACCTAATACTAACCAACTTCGTTGAATTCAGGCTCTATCGCAACGGCGAACTAACAGACAAAGTCCGTATCGGCAGGCCGTTTATCATGCATAAGCTTAAAACAGTCCTTCCGGTTGAAAACGAAACAGATTTCTTTAAACTGCTTGAAAAATTCTTTTCCTTTTCACTGCCAAAATTCTATGATGCTGAATCCCTTGCAATGGTTTTGGCAGATAAGACACGCTTTCTCAGGGACGAAGTAATTACCCAGGAATTGCGAGAAGAAGAGGAAGGAAAAAGAAAAAGCATTACGGGGTTTTACGAGGCTTTCAAACAATATCTCATAAGCGACCTCACAAAAGAAGCGTTTGCCGACCTGTATTCACAAACTATCACGTACGGACTTTTCACCTCAAGGATTCGGGCAAAGGGCGCCTTTAACAGAGAGCTTGCGCATAAAAACATCCCGCATACGATTGGAATTTTAAGGGACATTTTCAGGTTTATTTCACTCGAAGAACTTCCACGACAGATGGAATGGATCATTGACGATATCTCAGAGGTGCTGGCAGTTACCGATGTAAAAAATATCCTTCATCAATATTTCCATAAAGGCAAGGGAGAAGACCCGGTTATTCACTTTTACGAGACATTTCTTGCTGAATATGACCCAAAAACCAGAGAACGCAGGGGAGTATATTACACACCTGAGCCTGTAGTCTCATATATTGTGCGTTCCCTTCATGTTATTTTGAAGGAACATTTTAATAGAAATGAAGGTTTTGCCAGCGAATCAGTCACAGTCTTGGACCCCGCGGCAGGCACACTAACCTTTTTGGCCGAGGCATCGAAACTCGCATTAGAAGAATTCACCTCGAAGTACGGCAAGGGTGGAAATGAACGTTTTATCAAGGAACATATCCTGAAAAACTTTTACGCCTTTGAACTGATGATGGCCCCATATGCAATAGGTCATTTAAAGATGTCCTTCCTCCTTGAAGAACTTGGTTATCTATTAAGAGATGATGACAGATTTAAACTCTACCTCACAAATACCCTTGAAATGAAAGAACCTGACGAAAGCAAATATCTTGGTCCCGGTTGGATCTCAATTTCAGAAGAATCTCACCTGGCGGGCAAAGTGAAAAGGGAACAGCCGATTTTAGTTATACTTGGTAACCCGCCATATTCAGGACATTCTTCTAACATCGGCGATTGGATATCCAGAGAAATTAAGGCTTACTATCAGATCGATGGAAAACCTCTTGGAGAAAAAAATCCAAAGTGGTTGCAGGATGACTATGTAAAATTTATTCGTTTTGCACAGTGGAAAATTGACCAGGCAGGCGAAGGAGTTCTTGGATTTATTACAAACCACAGCTACCTTGATAATCCAACCTTCCGAGGCATGAGGCAATCTTTGATGAATAGTTTTGATGAAATTTATATCCTTGACCTCCACGGCAACAGCCTCAAAAAGGAAAAATGTCCTGATGGTTCAAAAGACGAAAATGTCTTTGATATTCAACAAGGAGTAACTATTGCCATTTTTATTAAAAGGAAGAATAAAAAAGACGGTTGTAAAGTTTTTCATTCTGAAACCTGGGGATTAAGAGAACAAAAATACCGTTGGCTCTTGAAGAATGATATCAATACAACCAAGTGGAAAAGGTTATCTCCAAAATCAGAATTTTATCTCTTTATTCCCAGAGAAGAAAAGCTTTTGAAGGAGTACGAAAGTTATCCGAAGATAACAGATATTTTCATTCAAAATAGCGTGGGGATTGTTACGGCAAGGGATAACTTTGTAATAGACACCGACAAAGAAAGACTCAAACAGCGGATCAGAATGTTTCTTGATGAAAAAATGCCAGACGAATATGTCGGACAAACTTTTCATTTAAAGGATAAATCTAATTGGCGATTAAAAGTCGCACGTGAGAAAGTGAGAAAAGATGAAAACTGGCAAGAATCAATAAAACAGATTTTGTATAGGCCGTTTGATCTCCAATGGATTTTTTATCATGACGCAGTTGTTGAACGCTCTCGTAAACAAGTTATGTGCCATATGATGAAGAAGAATTTGGGATTGATTACAAGACGACAAATGTTACCAAATAAACCTTGTAATTATGTCTTTGTTTCAGAAACTATTATTTCAGATGGAGTAATACGTTCTGACAATAAAGGCAGTGAATCCCTTTTCCCTCTTTACCTTTATCCAGAAAAAAACATTCCAGAAAAACGGCCTTCAATTCGCAATTTAATGCTTTTTGAGCCGCAGGCAGATTATGGGACAAGGAAAGCAAATCTATCTCCTGTAATAATCGAACAACTAACAAAATCTTTTAAGAAAACACCTTCCCCTGAACAAATCTTCTTTTACATCTACGCTGTCCTCTATTCTAATACCTACCGTTCAAAATATTCAGAATTCCTGAAGATTGATTTTCCCAGAATACCCTTTACGAGAGACTACAAATTATTTATCAAAATGGGTGATTATGGGAAAAGTCTCGTTGATTTACATCTGCTTAAATCACCGGAACTTGACCCGCCTATCGCCAAATTTCAGGGCAAAGGAGACAACAGAGTTGAGAAATTACATTATGACCATTCACAGTTATTTATCAACAAAGACCAGTATTTTGAAGGTATAGAACCAGAAGTATTCGAGTATCAAATTGGTGGCTATCAGGTTTGTGAAAAATGGCTAAAAGACAGGAAGGACAGAAAACTATCACTCGATGATATAAAACATTATTGTAATATTGTCATGTCCATTAAAAAGACTATTGAGATTCAAGGGAAAATAGATAATATTTACCAAAAAGTGGAAAATGAAAATCAGACATAAATTAGTAATCCTCCTGGCCGTATTGATGGTCACCTTAAACGGCGTGATTGCCTTTTTGATTTATAAACGAACGCGCCAGGAATTTATCAAAGAAGTTCGGGGAAAGGCACAGTTGATCGCTGTGGAATTAGAAACCACCAGGAATTATCTTGCTTGGGCATTGAAAACATCCAAAATCGAAATCACCGAACAGACAAAATATTTTATTCCCGCCGTTTCCGGACATGCTATTGGGGTAAAATTTGCTGAAAAAACAGGCTATATTATTAAGCAAACAAGCTTAAAATTTCGAAATCCGTCAAATAAACCTGATCCCTTCGAAGAAATGGTACTCCAGAAAATGGAGAAAGACCCTGATCTTTTGGAGTATTGGGCAGATGACGTCATTAATGGGAAAAGGGTTGAACGTTACCTCTATGCCTTACACGTAAAAGAGGATTGCCTCCTCTGCCACGGCTCAAAAGAAGAGGCTCCTAAATTTATACAAGAAAAATATGACATTGGTTACGATTATAAAACTGGAGATTTACGAGGCGCAATTAGCGTCATCATTCCCAAGGAAATAGCCGAGCAACAATACGCAGCCAACGTCATATTTTTCATTACTGTTGGTTCTATCAGTATCGTGTTAATTGTGGTCATTATCTTTCTGACAACAGGGAAATTTATGAAACCTATTGAGAAATTGACGACTACTGTTACCACCATTACAAATACCGGTGACCTTACAACGAAGGTCGATGTAGTATCCAAAGACGAGGTGGGACAGCTCGGCAGGGCATTTAATGACCTGTCTGTCAAGTTACAGTCTACGTATGCCACACTGGGGCAACGGATTGCCGAAAAGACTGCCCATCTACAGAAGGCCGTTCTGGCCTTAGAACGGGCTAATAAAATGAAGTCGGGATTTTTAGCTAATATGTCGCACGAACTGCGCACACCGCTGAACGCCATAATCGGCTTTGCTGAGGTACTGCGTGACAAAATTTCCGGGGATCTGAATGAAGAACAGTTGGATTTCGTCAGTGATATCCACAGCAGCGGCCTTCATCTCCTCCAAATGATCAATGACATACTGGATTTGTCCAAGATTGAGGCAGGAAGGATGGAGCTTCAGTACGAGATTTTTCCCGTGCATGATGCCATTGAGGATGTATATACCATATTAAAAGGACTTGCCAGTAAAAAACACCTGGAATTAAAGACTACAATACTGACTGATGTAAAAGACATCGAGGCAGATCGTGTCAAATTCAAACAAATCTTATATAACCTGCTTTCAAACGCCATTAAGTTTACTCCGGAAAACGGACACATTAACGTAGAGGTCGGCATCATGGATGACATGCTGCAGGTCTCTGTATCGGACACAGGAATTGGGATGAAACCCGATGACCGGGAAAAAGTGTTTAAGGAATTCTGGCAGGCTGACAGCTCTTTTGCCCGGAAATACGAAGGAACGGGGCTGGGTCTTGCCCTGACAAAAAGGATTGTCGAGATGCATGGGGGAAATATCTGGTTTGAAAGTGACTACGAAAAGGGGAGTATATTTTATTTTGCATTGCCCCTAAAAATCCAACTGAGAAAAGCAAAACCAAAAGAGATCGAAGTCAAACAACGTCAAATACTGACTACCGGAGAAAAGGAGGCAAAGATGATCATGGTGGTGGAGGATGATCGTATGGCCGCTGATCTTATTACCCTGTATTTAACGAATGCAGGCTATAATGTTATCGTGGCTGTGGATGGCGAAGAGGCCATTAAAAAGGCAAAGGAATTCCACCCGTTCCTGATTACCCTTGATATTATGCTGCCAAAGAAAGACGGGTGGGACGTCCTTTCAGAATTAAAAAATTCGCGGGACACTGCGGATATTCCAGTAATTATTGTGTCAATCGTTGATAATAAAGACCTTGGATTCAGCCTGGGCGCAGCCGAATATCTGATTAAACCCGTCGATAGGATAAAACTCATTGATACCGTAAATACCTGCATTCCCGCCGGGAAGGGAAAAGGCAAACTTATGAAAATACTGGTCGTTGACGATGATGGAAAGGCTGTTAAATATATGAGCGCCATCCTGGAAAATGCAGGCTTTGATGTGATCAAGGCATACAGTGGAAAGGCAGGAATCAATCTTGCAATGAATAGCAATCCAGACCTCATCATCCTTGACCTTATGATGCCGGAAATCAGTGGGTTTGACGTTATCGAGAAACTCAGAACCCATCCAACGGCAAAGAGTATCCCCATCATTATCTGTTCCGCAAAAGAACTCACACCGGCGGATAAGAAAGTATTAAATGGGAATATTTTAGCCATTGTGCAAAAGGGCACACACACAAAGGAAGACCTTCTTAAGGCAATTAAAAAAATAGAACAGTTGCGCATGAAAAAAGATTAAGGAGAAAGAATTATAGCGAACAACTAAATTTAGCCATAGTACCTTTACCCACCCCTGTCCCCTCCCAAGAGGGGAATAAAGAAGTCCCCTCTTGGGAGGGGACAGGGGTGGGTCTTGTAGCATCTTCTCCAATTTGAATTTTAAAGTTTCTTATTACAAGTACTTTAACCCATAGGGGTAAAATGCTAATAGGCAGGCAATTTGTTGCCTGTCTCATAGTATATGAAAAATAGAGTCCCGTGGGGACGATTGAGAACCTAGAAAATATATTGAAAATCAAGAAAAACATTATAGCGTGGAAAGTGTTTGTGATGAGTATTTGAAATTTCTGAGAAAAAATAATATACATTTTGTTGAAGGAAAAACAAATATGTCTGACAAAAACGTAATGGTTGTTGAAGACAACGAAAAAAACAGGAAATTGATGCGCGTGGTGCTCAAGGCAAAGGGATATAATATAATCGAGGCAACCACCGGCGAGGAGGCATTAAACCTCTTAAAAAATCAAAAACCGGATATTATCCTTATGGACATCCAGCTTCCGGGCATCGACGGACTTACCCTGATAAAGCAAATCAAGGCAAGCGT